>JAFZQJ010000022.1 GCA_017620395.1 Clostridia bacterium
CACTGCGGAAGCGCACGAGGGCGCCAAGGCGCTCTGCCTTAAAGCTCCCGCCGGCTCCGCGAACTACACCAAGGTCGCCAGACAGAACGGCATAGCTATCGAGGCGAATAAGGACTACGTTTTCACCTTCTGGGCGAAGGCCGCTTCCGACAACACCGGCTCCAAGGGATATCACGCCTACGTTTTCGGCGACAGCAGCAACAAGCTTGCGGATAATTCTTTCTCTCCCACCGCCGTATGGACTAAGTACACGATCGAGTTCAACAGCGGCGCGTTCACGTCGTGCTTCGTCAATTTCTCGACCGGCAGTTCGCCCGACGGCACCGCTATCGTCATCGATGATTTGTTTATGGAAGAGAAGATTATCGTTGACGACGCTATCATCAAGAACGGCGGCTTTGAGAACGCCGACATCGATCCGTGGGAGATCTTCAACGGCAGCGCGATAACCTCCGACGCTCATACCGGAAGCAAGGCGCTGATCCTTTCCGGCTCCTCTTACTATGCGAAGGTCGCAAGGCAGATGGGATTGAAGATCGAGCCGAATACCGATTACGTTTACACCTTCTGGGCTAAAGCCGCCGGGAGCAGCACGGGCGCAAAACCTTATCACGCCTACGTTTTCGGCGGAAGCTCCGGACAGGATAACAAGTTTACCGACAAGACGATAGATATCACTAATGATTGGACGCTCTATACCGTCAGATTCAACAGCGGCGACTTTACCGAGTGTTACATTCATTTTTCAGCCGGCAGCTCGCCAGACGGCAGCGCCGTGGTAGTTGATGATTTTGCTATGGAAGTTTCTGTAGATACGACGCTTGTTAAGAACGGCAATTTCGAAGCCGCGACCGTAGACCCCTGGACGCTTTACGAGAACACCGCTGTCACCGCGGACGCTCATTCGGGCGAAAAGGCGCTTTGCCTTCTTGCTACGGGTTCTTATGCGAAAGCCGCGAGGCAGAGCGGTATCACCATAAAGCCGAACACCGATTATATCCTTTCCTTCTGGGCGAAGGGCGATCAGAACGCTCAGGGCTCGAAGGGCTACCACGCCGGCGTTTATGACGCGGGCGGAACCAAGATCGTGAGCGAGTACATAGCGATACCCGCTGAATGGACTTTCCACACAATCTCCTTCAACAGCGGCGACGTTACCTCCTGCTATATCAACTTCTCAGCTTCAAGCTCGCCCGACGGAGCCGGCATGATAATCGACGACGTCGTGCTTGAAGAGAAGCCCGACGAGGTTCTTATCAGAAACGGCGGATTTGAAGAGAACGGGTATTCTCCGTGGACCACCGGCGGCACGACCGCTCTCAGCGACGTTGCTCACGAAGGCGGGCATTCGCTCCGCCTGATGGGAAGCAGCTACTATCAGAGCGTTGCCAAGCAGACCGGTCTGATCCTCACAAAGAACACCGAGTATATCCTGATCTTCTGGGCGAAGTGGGATTCCGAATCCGGCGGAACGAAGCAGTATCACAGCTACGTTTTCGGCGACAAGGAGAAGCTTTGCTCCAATTCGATAGCGTTGACCGACGACTGGAGACGCTACGCAATCGCATTCAACAGCGGCGACTATTCCGACTGGTACGTCAACTTCTCCGCGGGCAGCTCGCCCGACGGCAGCGCAATATACATCGACGACGTTGAAATTATCCACAGAGACGGCAGCGGCTACTTCGGCGAATACCCCGAGCAGCTCGTTGAGGGAGCCGATATCAGAATCGTATCCTTCAACGTGCTCGTCGCGCAGGAAGACTTCAGCTGGAGCCCCTGGGTTATCGGCGAAAGGCCCGAGAAGTTCAAGGCGTTTATCGACTACTATAAGCCCGACGTCGTAGGTCTGCAGGAATGCTCCGAGAAGTGGCACGACGGCATCAACCGTCTGCTCGGCGATACCTATGAGTTCCTCAACCCCGATTTCGGCGGTCAGGCGGGTATGAACTGCAGTCCGATCATATATGACAAGACCAGGCTCCGCGTTATCGCGAGCGAAGTGTATTCCTACACGATAGGCAACAGCCCGCGCTTCCGCCTTATCGACATCGGCGTTTTCGAGCGCATCAGCGACGGCAGAAGATTTATCGTCAGCTCCACTCATCTCGATCCGGGCTGGGACGACGACGATCACACCGAGCAAAGAAACGTTCAGGCGGGCGAGCTCGTCGTTAAGGCGAGAGAATATATCAATCAGTGGAACTGCCCCTTCATTTCCACCGGCGATATGAACTGCCCGGCCGGCGATATTCCTTATAATACCATCGTCAACAGCGGAGTATTTGTCGACGCCGACGATCATCCGGACCCCGGCGTTGTCGACCACATTTTCCATACCGTAGGCACCGAATGCCTTTTCACCGCGCGCGTGACGGACGCGGACCTCCAGGGAACTTCCGATCACTATCCGCTCATCGGCGATTTCAAACTGACCGCAATGCCGCAGATCACCGGCATCGAAGTCACCGCTCCCGACAAGGTCGAATACGTTGAGGGCAGAGAAGAGCTCGACCTGTCCGGGGGAAAGGTAACGGTCACTTACGATAACGGCTCGACTGAAGAAGTCGCTCTCACGGCCGAAATGGTCGAGGGCTTCGACAACACCGTCGTAGGACCGCAGACCCTGACGGTAACTTACAACGGATTCACCGACACCTTTGACGTCACGATAATCGCCTACGTGCTCATCGGTGACATAGACGGCGATGACGAAGTCACCGTAGCGGACGCTCTTGCGGCGCTGCGTATGGCTGTCGGCCTTGCCGATCAGCCGGAAGGAGACGCGCTCGGCGTTGCCGACGTTGACGCCGACGGCACCGTGACCGTTTCCGACGCGCTGCGTATTCTCCGCATTGCCGCGAGACTCGACTGACAACCGCTGCAAAACGTTAGTTTTTGATATTTCCCGCATATCCTTACATCCGAACGCTGAAAAACGGAGGAATCACCATGAGAAAAAAGATTATCGCGTTAATCCTTACGCTCGCTGTTGCGTCTTCGCTGATTTCGATAGCGGGCCTCATTCCCGCGTCCGCAGCGGATACGTCCGCGCTTGACGCGGAGATTACCTCTGCGAAGGTTCTCTTGAATAAAGGCTACGGCGAGCAGTCGCGTAAGTACCTTGCGGACCGTGTTCAGAGAGCCGAGGCCGTACTCTTTGACGAGACGGCTCCGCAGGATGAAATTGACGCCGCGCTTGAAATCCTCATCGCCGCGGAGGACTCTCTCTCGCAGATGTACGGTTTCAGCCTTATAGATATGAACGGCGTATCCGGCTGGAATGAAGCCGCTCTCGCGCAGATGAACGAGTTTTCTTCTTCCCGTTCCGTCGACGCCGTAAATAAGCCGGATGGCGTTGATTTCTCCGTCAGCGTAAGCGGAGACGGCTCCGCGTATATTTCCAACTCGAACGCGGCGGGCGACGGCATTATAGGCGCTTCGCCGTTCGGAACAGACCTCGTGCGCGCCGACGGCTTCAAGCTTTGGATCTCCGTGGTAGCGCCGGCCGAGTTTGAAATAACCGTCGGTTCATCCGATATGAGCCGCGCGTATTCCGCGAGTTTTTGGGCGGACGGGGACGGTTACGTCATGATACCGTTCGACGCGTTCTCCACGGTCGACGGCGCCGCGGTCAAAGAGGAAACCGATTTAGGATATCTCCGCATCGGAACCGGCGCTGCGGCTTCTTTCAAGTTCGCCGATCTCAACGCTTATGACGAGATACTCGAGGGCAGCACGAAGACCGCTTATTCCGAGACGAAGATAACCTCGCGCAATCAGTTGGAGAACAACGCTTATTACAAGATCATCGAATCCACCTCCGGCAAAGCCGTTACGCTCGGACCGGAGATCAGCGAAACGGCAACTCAATGGGAACTTTGCATCGGCGTGGACGATGACAATCTTGATCTTTATCTTGACGAAAACAGGGAAGGCGATCGTAAGCAAATGTGGCAATTCTCGCTTTCTCCTTCCGGCAATAACACGTTCCGTATTATCAACAAATCTTGCACGCATGCGCTCGAAATTTCGTCTTCCGGCGGAAGCCTCGCTCATCCCAGACCGGTTCTCAATGAGGCCAGGCAGGAGTGGTCGGTCAGCATCACCGGCGGCAAGGCGACCATTCAAGTCCGCAACGTCGGCAAGCTCACTACCGCGGGAGACACCGTAAAAGCGACGACAGGCAGCACTTATAAGAAGTTTGAGCTTTACAAGGTCGTAGAGACCGAATACGTTCAGAGCTGGAGCGACGAATTCGACGGCGACAAGCTCGACAGATCGAAGTGGTCGGTCGACGACGGCTTCTGGTTCGGCGGAACGGTTTCAACCATGCACACTGATGACGACGAGCAGCTCGAAGTTTCGGACGGCATGCTGAATATGACCGTCACACCCGACAGATACGGCGCTTTTGAAATGCAGGGAACTTATATGAGCACAAGCGGCAGGTTCGCTTTGAGCTACGGCAAGGTCGAGATACGCGCGAAGCTCGCTTACGGCAACGGTCAGTTCCCGGCGTTCTGGATGATGCCTACCGATATGATGAATATGGGCGGCGGCGAGATCGACATCATGGAGATTGTCGTTACTGATGACATTAGAGATAACGGCATTCAAATCGGCACTATCCACTGGACGAGTGACGACGGATACACCCATTGGTCAAAAGCCCATTATATGAAGATCCACGGCTACGGAGAAAAGTATCTCAGCGATGAGTTCCATACCTACGGCGTGGAGATGGATCACGATCAGGTCAGATTCTACTTTGACGGAATGCAGTACAATTCGCTTGTGTTAAACAGCGAGGGTAAGAAGTTCGCGTTCGGAGACATCGCGAGATATATCATTATAAATAATTCCACCAAAGGCGACGGTGCAAGCATCGTTAACGAAGCGTGGGGTCTCGAGGATAAATACGAAACCAAGATAGACTACGTCAGGTGCTATCTTGAAGCCGGTGAAATGAGCGATAATACCGTCGACTTCACGACTGACGACAGCATCAACTATTCATCCGGCATAGAGGCCGTTGCCACCAACGACGCGTGGGATATCAATATGCCGATGGATATCAACTGCTACGGCAACGAAGGCGCCGCTGCGGATCATTTCGCCAATCTCTACATATTCGATCCGCATACCGGAGAAACGCTCAGATACATCAACCTTGCTTCTGCGATGTCTAAGTACACCAGATCCTTCCGCGTTCTGTATTCGCCGGATGCCACGAAGCTCGCTGTCGCAAACACGCAGGGATGCATACAGATTTATGATACTTCCAATTACGATAACACGCCGGTCAGAATCTATAACGGCGCCGTTATTCAGGAAAACGTTCTGTTTACGCCGGACAGTAAATACCTGATAGTCGGCGGTTACAACGGCGGTTCGCAGGCATATTACAACCCCCAGACCAACGGCAAGACGGAAAAATGGCGTTTCCGCGTTTTCGACGCTGCCACGGGCGCGAAGCTGCAGGATATAGACGTCGGCAGCGATCCGCGCTTCATAGCGATAACCGACGACGGTTCTAAGGTGGCGGTAACGACCACGAGCAACGGCACGTTCATTTATAACGTTTCCGACTGGAGTGAATACGGCCATATAACCGAAGGCCACGACGGAGCGATCCGCGGCGCCGACTTTTCTTCGGACGGCAGCCTGCTCGTGACTTCCGACGACAAGGGCGTCATAAACGTCTGGAACGTTTCCGATCTTTCGCTCAACAAGAAGCTCAACAACGTCAACTCCGGCTCGGTAAGACGCGTAGTCTTCTCGCCGGACGATAAGAACGTCCTCGCGACCGCGACCTATGGCGCCGCGCGTCTGTTCGAGGTCGAGAGCGGAGAGCTTATCTCGCTGCTCGGCGGTTTCGGCAACGTCATCCGCGAAGCGACCTATTCTACGGAAGGCAAATATATCGCCGTCGCCTCATACGACGGCGGGGCGAAGCTTTTCGCCGCAGACGGCACATATCTCGAAACGCTGAAGGCGGGTGAGACTGACGAGAACGGCGAAGGCTTCATCCTTTCCCGAATCAAGTTCTCGCCTTATGAGGACGATTACGTTATGTTCTCCACCCGCACCGATCCTTACTCGGTGCAGAAGTGGGACCTCCCGAAGCAGTACGACAAAACGCAGCTTAAGCTCGCCATGAGCGACTGCGCGGACAAAACCACGCCCGAATACGCTTACGCGGCGAAGATTTCCGGCTTGAAGTATGCTACTCCGCAGATGATCTACAAGGCGTATACCGGCATTGGCGGAACGACGAAGACCGACGAATTCATCAGCGTCTCTCCCGACGGATACACGATGCCGCCGAGCGTTACCGTCAATAAAAACGCTTTCGTCTACGTTACCGCAGGGGCGTCTCCGGAATACGCGGATCTCGCGCTGAAGGTCACAAATACCGACGACGGCACAAGCGAGCTTATTTCCGCGGACGACGCCGGATTCTTTATGGATTATAATGAAAACGACGAAATTGAGGCGTATTGCAGTTACGATTTCAAGGTCAAGATGGCGGAAGCCGGCTCCTTCGAGTTCGAACTCGTCGACCTCGATTCCAACAAGGCGTTCCCGAAGGCAAGCGCTGCCGTCAATGAAGAAAGCGCGGCGGAGGGATTCCTCTATTCGATAAAGGACGGAGAAGTCACGATAACGAAGTGTATCTCTGGCAGGCGCAACGTCGTTGTTCCGAGTGAGATAGAGGGGTACCCTGTCACCAAGATCGGTTCTTATGCCTTCGACGGCTACGGAACCAACGTTATGCATATGGCGGTTACGCTTCCCGACACGCTGAAGGTTATCGGCAGTTACGCCTTTTATAACTGCTGGTCTCTGCGTGAGATAAAGTTCCCCGCAGGACTTGAAAAGATAGAACAGTACGCTTTCAGCAGATGCAGACTGCTCAGCGTCGTCGATATCCCCGCCGGCACGACAGTCAGTTCCAACGCTTTTAACAACGCCGGCGTCGGAACTATAAAGCTCAACTCCGGATCGGGTATTGCGAGCAGTTCTCTTTCGGGAATGTCCAGAGTACGCGAGATAATTATTGCTGACGGTATCGAGAACGTTAACCTGAGTATTTCTTCTCAGTATCTGTTAGAGGCGGTTTACGTTCCCGAAAGCGTGACCTCGATAACCGGAGGCATATACAATTTCGTTGACACAAGCTCTTTGCACACAAAGTATATCGCAAAGATCTACGGCGTCCCGGGAAGTTACGCGCAGACTTACGCCGAGTCGTATCCGACGAAGTTTACCTTCGTACCGATTTGCGCGCCGACGATTACCGGAGTAGAGGAAGGCAAGACCTACGATCTCTACGAAGCGCCCGTTTCGGCGACCTGGGAAAACGGGCACATCGGATACCTCAACGGCGAAGCGTGTTACAGACACGCCGACGTGACCGAGCCCGGCGAGTACACGCTCGAAGTTATAAACGGCTATGACGAGTATAAGACGACCGTGACCTTCACAGTCGTCGATACTACGCCTCCGCCGTACACGATCGGCGACATTGACGACGATGGTGAAGTCACCGTTACCGACGCGCTCGCCGCGCTGCGCATCGCGCTCGGGATTGCCGAGCCGGAGGGCTATCAAGCGGAAGCCGCCGACGCTGACAAAGACGGCGAAGTGACAGTTTCCGACGTGCTCCGCATCCTTCGCGTCGCCGCGAAGATTGACGATCCCTTTGAACAATAATCGTCAATCAACTCAAATTATTACTTCGTCTTTCCCGCAAAAGAAACGGAGGTAAACCATGAAAAGAAGACTCATTGCCATACTGCTTACGCTCGCTTTCGCGCTTTCGATGCTGCCGTTTTCGTCGGCGGTGACCGTCGGCGCTGACGAACCGAAAGCGATCGACGAATATGCTTACGCCAGATCCCTTTTATATAAAGGTTACAGCGAGCAGTCGAGAAAGTATCTTGCGGATCGCATCGAGAGATACGAGGCGACTCTGGTTATGTATAACGACCTTGCGACTGGCGAAGAATTCGAAGCCGCGTTTACAGAGCTGAAGCACGCCGAAAATATGCTCGAGCCGATGCATGACGTCGAGCTTATTCCGCTTAACGGCTTCAATGGCTGGACGTCCGAGGATCTTGCCGCTATGAACGAGTCCTCATCGACTCCCGTTCTCGACGGTGAGCATAAACCGGATGGCGTTGAGTTTTCCGTTTCCGTAAGAGGTGACGAAAACGGGACCGTCCTTTCCAACGGCGCGTCAAGAAGCGGTGTTGCGGGGCAGTCTCCGTTCGGCCTTGATATGTCGAAGGCGGACGGTCTGAAACTGTGGATCGATCCGGAATTCGGGGACGTTTTCAGCATTACGATAGGTCTGCGTTCGGGTGTGGATAATTATATTTACACAGCCTCGGATATTGTTGTATGGGGATTCGGATATATCTATATCCCGTTTGAAATCTTTACTACTACCGGCGATTCTCCGCTCGCTAAGGACGGCAGCATGAACTATATCCGTATAGAGTCGAACGGTACGTCGTTCTTAGTTGCGGATCTGAACGCTTATAACGAGATACTTGAAAGCAGCGCGGCGACCGCTTATTCCGAGACGCAGATAACCTCACGCAATCAGATAGTTAATAACGCGTACTATAAAATAATTGAAGCAACCGGCGGCAAGGCGATAACGCTCGGGCCTCCCGTTCCGGAAACGGCTATTAGATGGGGAGATAACACTCTCGCAATCGAAGACAGCTCGCTCAAGTATTCGCTTGAGGAAAACAGGGAAGGCGATCGCACGCAGATGTGGCAGCTTTCAATGTCTCCCTCCGGCAACGGTACTTTCAGGATAATCAATAAATCGAGCACCAACGTGATTACGATTTCGGAATCCGGCACAAGTATCGAGGCGAAAGAACCGAACCTCAATAACACGCGCCAGGAGTGGTCTATCAGCATTACGGGTGGAAAGGCGACTATTCAGGTACGCAATGTCGGAAAGTTAACCGTTTCGGGTGAAACCGTTAAAGCCACTACCGGTTCGACGTATAAAAAGTTCTATCTGTATAAAGTCGTTGAAGAAGAATACGTTCAAAGCTGGAGCGACGAGTTCGACGGCGATTCGCTCGACCGCACCAAGTGGAACGTGAACGACGGTTATTCCGACGGTGCCATTTATCCGGATGACGACGACCTTATCGACGTTTCCGACGGCAATATGCATTTCAAGGGCAGATACGGCAGATACGACGCTTATGAAATGTCCGGTACTTATATGAACACCAGCGGCAAATTCGCGTTCGGCTACGGCAAGATCGAGATCCGCGCAAAGCTGGCGTACGGCACCGGTCAGTTCCCGGCGTTCTGGCTTATGCCGACAGATATGATGAATATGGGCGCCGGCGAAGTCGACATAATGGAAATGGTCGTCGAAGATGATATAGCCAAAAACGGCACGGTCATCGGCACCGTTCACTGGACGGATGACGAGGGCAAAAAGGACTGGGCCAAAGTTATATATATGAATATAAACGGCTACGGCGAGAAGTACCTGAGCGACGATTACCACACCTACGGTCTTGAAATGGACCGTGATATGATCAGGTACTACTTCGACGGAATGCAGTACAATTCGCTTCTTTACAACAGCGAGGGCAAGAAATTCGCATTCGGCGATACTGCCAGATACATTGTTTTCAATAACACCCCGCGCGCAAGGACGCCTAAAAATGACGGCTGGCCGAGCAATATAGTCGACGAATCCTGGGGCGCCGAGAAAGAATACGTCATCGACGTCGACTACGTCCGCTGCTTCCTTGAGGCGGGCGAGTTGACCGACGGCACCGAAGACTACACGACCGAGGAAAGCGTGAACTATTCCACCGGTCTCAACGCGGTCGCCATCAACGATTACTGGGACATCAACTTCCCGACGGACGTCAAGCCCGACGGCACCGAGATCGCCTCCGCCGACCACATGAAGAAGGTCTATATCATGGATCCGGTCACGAACGTGACGAAGCACGTGCTTTCCACCGGCTTTGACAGAGCGCTGCGCGTTTTGTATTCTCCCGACGGCAGCAAGCTGGCGGTCGCGTCCACGCAGGGCAATATAGCGATTTTCGATACCTCGGATTACACAAAAGCGCCGCGCAGGATATACAACGGCACGGTCATTCAGGAGAGCGTTGTTTTCACCAAAGATAGCAGCGCTTTGATTGTGGGCGGTTTCAACGGCGGTTCCCAGAAGTATTCAAGCGGCACCGGGAAATGGAAGTTCCGCGTTTTCGACGCGGATACGGGCGCTAAGCTGCAGGAAATCGACGTTGGCAGCGACCCGCGCTTCATAGCGATTACCGACGATGGTTCAAAGGCTGCGGTTACGACAACGAGCAACGGTACGTTTGTTTACAACGTTTCCGACTGGACCGAATACGCGCACATTACCGACGGACACGTCAGGGCGATCCGCGGCGCGGATTTCTCCTCGGACGGAAGTCTGCTCGCCACCTCCGACGATAACGGAGTCATCTGCCTTTGGGACGTCGGGAGCAAGGCGCTTATAAAGAAACTCAACAACGTAAACACCGGCTCGGTAAGACGCCTCGAGTTTTCGCCCGACGATAAGAATATTCTCTGCACCTCCACCTACGGCGCTGCACGTTTATTCGACGTCGAAAGCGGCGAACTCGTTTCGCTGCTTGGCGGTTTCGGCAACGTTATCAGAGAAGCGGCGTATTCGCCGAACGGCAAATATATAGTTGTCGCGTCTTACGACGGTGGCGCCAAGGTCTTTGCGTCCGACGGCACGTATCTCGAAACGCTGAAAGCCGGAAACACCGACGCTAACCTCGAAGGGTATATAGTTTCGCGCATTAAATTCACGCCGGACAGCTCATACGTTTTCTTCGGCGAGCGCACCTATCCGCATTCGCTGCAGAAGTGGGCGCTTCCGAAGGAGTATGACAAATCTGACTTGCAAGCCGCAGTCGCGCGGCTGAGTCCCTCGTCGCCGTATTACAAGATCGCCTCGAAGGTTGCCTACATGAAGTACGCGACGCCTCACATGATAGACAGGATGATGACCGCGACAGGTCCGAGACCTACGGTTATCTACGATTTCATCAGAGTTTCGGCGGACGGTCACGAGTTCTCGGATACCGTTACCATAAACCGTAACGGCTACGTTTACCTTGAAACCGTCAACTCGCCTTATTATGAGCATCCGTCCGTCAGGGTGAAGAATCTCGACGACGATACGGAAGTGATAATTCCTCTTGATAAAGATAATCTGCTTTCGCTTGAAGCGGACGCTAATTATCTAAAACTAACACGCCTTATCAGGGTTCGTATTACCGAAGGCGGAAACTACCGCGTGCAGCTTATTGACGAGGCGCGGGGAAAATCGTTCGCTTCGGCTGACTTTACCGTCGACGGGACGAAAACAGCGACCGATGAGTTTATGTATTCTATCAATAACGATCAGGTCACGATAACCGACTGTATCTCCGGTTTGCGCGACGTCGTCATTCCGGACGAAATAGAAGGATACCCCGTGACGGTTATCGGGCAGTACGCTTTTGCCGGCTACGGCAGAACCGTGCACCATATGACCGTCAGACTGCCTGATACTCTTACGAAGATCGATCAGTACGCCTTCCAGGCGTGCAGCTCGCTGCGCGAAATAGAGTTCCCGTCATCGCTTAAAACGATAGGGCAGTACGCGTTCAACGACTGCAAACTGCTCGGCGCCGCGGATATTCCGGACGGCACTTCGGTCAATACTTACGCATTCCGCAACACCGGCGTCGGCACCGTGACGGTAGGGAACGGAACGTCCTTTTCTTCCACCGCGCTTAACGGAAACTACCGCGCGAGAGAGCTTATCGTGAGAGACGGCACGACGAGCGTAAGCGCCAATCTCGGCACACAATACCTTATGGAATCCGTCTATATCCCCGAGAGCGTCACATCTATAAGCGGAACGCTTTTCGGCGGAAACAGAAAGATTGTCAAGCTCTACGGCGTTGAGGGTTCGTATGCGCAGACGTTTGCCGAAAACAATCCGACCAAGTTCGAATTCGTACCGCTCGGCGCTCCCGTTATAACCGGCGTCGAGGACGGAGCGACTTACGACCTTTACACCGATCAGGTGCACGCGTCCTGGAACTGCGGGCATATCGCGTATCTCAACGGCGAGCGCCGCTACGGAGAAGCCGACTTGACCGAGCCCGGCGAATATGAACTCAAGGTCGTGAACGGATACGACGAGTATTCAACTACCGTTAGGTTTACCGTCGTCGACACTACGCCTCCTCCTTACACTAGGGGGGATCTTGACGAAGACGGGGAGATAACCGTCGCGGACGCACTCGCCGCGCTGCGTATTTCCGTCGGGCTTGCAGAGCCGCAGGGCTACCAGCTCCAAGCCGCTGATATCGACGGGGACGGCGTAATTACCGTTTCCGATGCTCTTTGGATACTCCGCAAGGCTGCCGGATTGATTGATTAGTTGTGCTTTATCCTCATTATTCTCTGGAGGTATTATAATGAAAATGAAATTGATTGCAATTCTGCTTTCGGTCGCGCTCTTTATGACCGCGTTCCCTGCGGCCGGCGCGGTTGCCGAAACAAAAGACGACTACGTCGGGACGTATCCCGAGCAGCTCGTCGAAGGGGCGGATATACGAATCATTTCGTATAACGTGCTCGTCGCGCAGGAAGACTTCAGTTGGAGCCCGTGGAAAATCGGTACCCGCCCCGAACTATTTGCCGATTTTGTCAATTATTATAAACCGGACGTCGTAGGTCTTCAGGAGTGCTCGAAGCTGTGGCATATCGGTATTCGCGAATTGCTCGGAGATAAGTATGAATTTGTCTATCCGGACCTCAACGATGAAGGCGATGATGAAAACTGTTCGCTGCTTTTGTACGACAAGACTAAGTATAATGTTGTAAAAACAGAGTTGTTTAAGTATTCGGTTTCTAACGCCGCTCAAATGCGTCACATGGCGATTGCTCTTTTGGAAAATAAAGTCGACGGCAGGAAGTTCGCGGTTAGCTCGACTCATCTGAATTCCGGATGGGAAGGATCCGGCGGAGACAACACTCCGCAGAGAACCATTCAGGCGGGCGAGCTCATTAAAAAAGCGCAGAGCTGGCTCAGTAAAAACAAGTGCCCGTTTATTTCTACCGGCGATATGAACACTACGATCGACGAGGTACCGTATCAGAATATCGCTAACAGCAACGTTCTGTTTGACGCCGATCCTAACCCCATAAGCGGTTGCGTCGACCACATCTTTTGCAGCGTTGAGGCAACATGCCTTTACACCGCGCAGGTCAGGGATCAGCAAATCAGAGCCGCTTCCGACCACTGGCCGCTGATTGCGGATATCAAGCTTCCCGTCGTGAAGCCGACTTACACCCTCGGAGACCCGAATAAAGACGGGGAAACCAACGTTGAGGACGCGCTTCTCGCGCTTCGTTATTCCCTTGGAATCAAGAAGCCTACCGCGAACCAGCGCAAAGCCGCGGACGTTGACCTCGACGGAAGCGTTACCGTTTCCGACGCCCTTATCATTATGCGATATATCGCGAAACTGATAGAAACTTTTTAGTAGTTGATATTTTTCTCCGGAGGAGTTATAATGGACTATATAAGCTTTCCAAAGCTGGGAATAACGATAAACATTTCGCCTACCGCTTTTAAGATCGGTTCAATCGAGATTAAGTGGTACGCGCTCTGCATTATGCTCGGATTCGCGCTTGCGATCGTTTACGTTCTTGTTCAGGGCAAAAAACAGGGCTTCAAGAGCGATACGTTTATCGATCTCGCTATTATCGCTATGGTCTTCGGACTTATCGGAGCGCGTCTGTATTACGTTTTGTTCCGCCTTGATCAATATATAAAGGATCCGATAAGCATTCTCTATATTTGGAAAGGCGGGCTCGCGATATACGGAGGAGTTATTCTCGCCGTGCTTGCGTCATTCGTTTATTGCCGCGTGAAGAAGCAGCCGTTCTTTAAGCTGGCGGATATTGCGGCTCCCGCGCTGCTTATCGGTCAAGCTCTCGGGCGATGGGGCAACTTCTTCAATCAGGAAGCCTTCGGCGTTAACACAGACCTCCCTTGGGGGATGACGGGCAACATTATCGCTGAGAATATTCGCAGTGAAGCCGTTGAAGTTAAAGACAGATTCGGCATTCTGCTTGATTCGTCAAAACCCGTGCATCCGACGTTCTTGTACGAATCGCTCTGGTGTCTGCTCGGCGTGATTGTTCTGTGGCTCTTTTATAATAAATACAAGAAGTTCGACGGAGAAGTGGCGCTCCTGTACTGCGCCTGGTACGGATTTGAGCGGATGTTCGTCGAGGGGCTTCGCACCGACAGCCTTATCCTTTTCGCCAATATCCGCGTGTCGCAGGTCATCGCTGCCGCCACATTCGTTGCCGCGGTTGTGTTGATAATAGTATTCCGCATCAAAAGCGGCGGAAGAAAAAAACGCGTCAAACGGTTGCCGGAGCACGACGACAGTCTGATAATCAACATACCGGAGGATACTGATTAGTGGCTACTATTCTTGACGGTAAATCACTTGCCGCAAAGCTTAAAGAAGAAATCAAAGCCGAGGTATCTTTACTGAAGAGCGGGGGAACGGAGCCAAAGCTCGCCGTAATCCTCGTCGGTGACGATCCCGCCTCGCATGTTTACGTGCGCAATAAAAAGCGCGACTGTGAAGACGTCGGTATACTGTCGGAGAGTATAACGCTCCCGGCGAATACCGAAAAGTGTGAGTTGATCGACATCATTAAGTCGCTCAATAACAACGCGTCTGTCCACGGAATACTCGTGCAGCTTCCGTTACCGCATGGACTCGACGGAACCGAGATAACGCAGCTTATTGCTCCCGAAAAGGACGTTGACGCCTTCTCTTATTATAACGTAGGCCGGATAATGACCGGTGACTATTCATTCGTTCCGTGTACGCCTGCGGGTTGTATGGAACTTATAAAGCTCTCCGGTATATCGGTTGAAGGCAAAAACTGCGTTGTTATCGGCAGGAGCAATATCGTCGGCAAGCCGATGGCGATGCTTCTGATGCAGGCGAACGGAACCGTTACCGTTTGTCACTCGCGTACAAAGAATCTTGCTGAAATAACTCGCGGAGCGGATATACTCGTATCGGCGATCGGCAAGGCGGGCTTTGTGACGGGGGATATGATCAAAGACGGCGCCGTCGTAATAGACGTCGGCATCAACAGAGGCGAAGACGGCAAGCTCTGCGGCGACTGCGATTTCGATTCCTGCGCCGCAAAAGCGTCGTTCATCACTCCCGTTCCGGGCGGTGTCGGCCCGATGACAAGGGTTATGTTATTGAAAAATACTGTAAATGCAGCTAAAGTCCAAGGAGGAAAAGAAAATGCTTAAAAGATCAGCATCGTTAATCGTCGCGTTTGCGCTCGTGCTGACGCTGTTTGCCGGTATAGGCGTTTACGCGGTAGCGCCGCAGCCCGACCTGACGGCAAAGAACGTTATTCTGCTCATAGGCAGCGGAATAAGTCCCGCGCATGTTAACGCCGCGAGAATCAAATCCGGAAGGCAGCTCAACCTGTTGAATCTTACGTATTCCGGAACTCTTGATACCACAAACTCCGATAACGCCATATCGGATCCCGCGGCTGCCGCTACCGCTCTTTCTACGGGTAAGAAAACGCTGAATTTTAACCTCGGTATAGATCACGAGGGTAATCCTGCTACGCTTATTACCGAGGCTTTGCAGAGCGCCGGCAAGAAGATAGGTATCATTACGGATAAATACCTTAACGACGCCACTCCCGCGGCTTTTGCGGTGCACAATCCGCTGAAATCCGATCTTTACGGAGTTGCCCGTCAGGAGATTGCCAGCGGTTTCGACCTTTTCCTCGGCGGCGGCTCGAAATACTTCGATAATTACAGGGCGGAAATGAAGGCCGCGGGCTATGAATACGTGACCTCGCCCGGCAGACTTTCCGAACTTACGCCCGATAAAAAGATTATCGGCGCTTTCAGCAACTATTCTTTTGATACCGGTTATCAGGTGCCTTCGCTTTCCGCAATGCTCACGAAGGCGACGGAGCTGCTCGGCAACCCTGACGGCTTCTTCATTGTTGCCGAGGGCGGACTTATCGATAAGTACTGTTTCGAGAGAAATATGAATAAGATGGTCGAGGAATTTGTCAAGTTTGACGAAGCCGTCGGCGTCGCAATGGCTTATGTTGACGAGCACCCCGATACTCTTCTTGTTGTCGCGGGCGACGTTGAAGCCGGTCAGCTGACGCTCAATGACCGTCCGAATCAGGGGAACACGACTAACTCGTGCTTCAAGAAATACGGCACAAGCTCGCTGAATACCGCGCTCTATACTTACGGCAAAAACGCTTCTGCGCTTACCGGCGAACACAAGAGCATAGACGTCCCGAAGTTTATATCCGCGTCTATGGGAGTTTATGATTTTGCGCAGGGCGCTGAACAGACCTCCGCCGTTAACGATTATACCGTTGATGAACTGAATTCCTTCTCGTCGTGGTCTTTTACCAATATTAAGAAGAATAGTCACGTCAACGGCATAACGCTCAACACGACTTCTTCCAACAACTCCGCCGTCACCGCGATGGTTTCCAAAGGTTCTCTTGTCGTTATGGCCAACGCGAGAGTCGGATTCGACCTTACGGTTACGACGCCGCTCGCGTCTCCCTTTAAGCTGAAGAACGGCGGAAGCACTGATCTTTCCGCTTATGACGGTTTCGTTCTCAGCGCTTCGGGGCTTGAGGATAATGCCTTTACTCTCACGGTAGGTAAGGGAAGTACCTTTACCGCGTCGGCGGACTTCAGTGAAGCTATGAAGAACGAGTACGGCGAGATACTCCTTCCTTTTGACAGTTTTGAGCCTGCAATATCTGCGGAAAACGCCGTCGGTCTTGACACGTTCGGACTCTCTACGGCGGGCTGCTCTGCAAAATCGACTGTCAAGCTCGACTCCATACACGCTTATAAGACAGACACGGGAATCAGTTACGCAGAGCTGCTGGGCATCTCTTACGGTAAGGATCCGTTTGAATATACCTCCGCAAGCTTCGCCGCTTTTTCGTCTTCGTTTGAGACTTTCAAATCCGCGGTGACAAGAGAAGAAAGATATGCCGCAAAGCTCGATTTGATTTCGAAGATCGACGCTCTTGTTCCGATTCCTCTCTCCTCGGAAGAATTCGGACTTGTTGAAGCGAACAAGGATTCGCTCGACGTTTCCTGTGCCGCTGCGTCCGTTTCCGACGGCATGCTCGATACGTTCTGCGGCAATGCCGACACCAGACTTGCGACCAAATCTGTCGAAATATCCCGCAGCTGGACGCAGTACACCGTTAATTTCAACAGCAGGAATTATACAAAGGTATATCTCAGCTTCACGTCCGGTAATTCGCCCGACGGCAGTTCGCTTCTGATAGACGACCTCGCTGTTACGCCCGCTCCCGCCGCAGGTGAAGTATTGGTAAAGAACGGCGATTTTGAAGACGCGGCCGTTGATCCGTGGATAATCTATAACGACAGCTTTATCACAAACGACGCCCACGGAGGAAGCCGCGCGTTGCGCCTGATGGCTGCCGCAAAGAACGCAAAGACCGCAAAACAGACCGGAATCACCGTGAGCCCGAACACCGACTATACCTTGACGTTCTGGGCAAAGGGCGAGAATGACAATACCGGTACAAAGCCTTATATTGGCTATGTTTACGGTGACTCTGCCAATGCGTCGGTCATGTTTGAAAATATCCCGGAAGTTTCCGGCAATTACGGAGCGATTCGCTTCAGACTCGCTTCGCTCCATCCGGATTTCACCAATGATGATTTTGCGGTAAGAATGACTGTTGCTACTGCCGACGGAGAAACCGCGGCGATGATCGAACGCGCACTTATTTCCGAAGGGAATTATTGCTTCGCGCTTCCTGCCGCGCCTTCCGAAATAGTCAGCATAAAGGTCGAATTCATCAATGCCGCCATCGGCGCGGTAGTCAGAATCGAAGGCGTTGACCTTCTCTCAAACGCTCCCGTTAAATCCGCGAATCCGAGCGTACCCTCGGCGCTCTCAATACTTCGTGCGGCCGCGGGACTGGCTGTCGTTGATAACGCCGATCTTAACGGCGATGGTAGGGTAGACGTTGCGGATGCGCTTCTCGCTCTCCGTGCTGAATGCGCCCTCTGATACCTGATGACACAATTAACGCCCGAAGGATTATCCTTCGGGCGTTGTGTTTTATTATCGGTCCGATATCCCCTTATACAGCTCGTTCATCGGAGGCGTGCGCAGCTCGCCGGACTTTATATGCGGATCGCTTGATTCATCGCCGAATGCGGCATAACGTTCGAAATACTCGACCGCTGTTTCGATCTCCGTACGCCGTGCGAGCGCTGAAAAATGCTCAGCTATTAATTCGGCTTTCTCTTTGTTATCCATCCTGTTTGTAACCTCACACGTATGCTCTGTCGAAATCAACAACGGCGAAGTAGTTTTCGTCGAGCGTTTTTATTAATACATTGATTTCGCGTTCCAGTTCGCCGTCGCCGACCTTGATGTCAAACGGTACGACAACGTCAAAGATAAGATTGGTATGCGTCGGGCCTACGACCATACGGAAATCGTGGATGCTCAATCGCCCGTCAATATGTTCCTTCAGCAATGCATCGACCTTGTCACGCGTTTCCGCAACAGCTTCATCGCCGGTAACGACGGGATCCATATGGATTACCGCGTGACAGCCGAGTTTTTCAGCAAGCTCGCGTTCGATATTGTCGATATGATCGTGCGTTTCGAGCATATCAGCTGCGGCCGACACTTCCGCGTGAAGGGAAACGATCAGCCTTCCGGGGCCGTAGTCATGAACTATAAGATCGTGTACTCCGAGCACCGCGGGATTTGATGAGACTATTTTATTAATATCGTCAACGAGTTTTTTGTCCGGTTTTTGCCCTAAAAGAGGACTTATCGTATCCTTTGCGGCGCCGAAGCCGGAGTAGAGAATGAACAGCGCGACTATGCAGCCGCCCCAGGCGTCGGCGTTGAAGTCCGTGAAGCGCGATAGGATCGTACTGATCAGGACGACGGTAGTCGTTACAGCGTCGCTGATGCTGTCTTTTGCGGTAGCCTTGATAGCGGGGGAGTCGATCAGCTTGGCGATGTGCAATCCGTCGAGGAACATGCCGAATTTTACGGCGATTGAAACCGCAAGAATAACTATTATGATAGCACTGAAGTCTATCTCACCCGGATTGAACAGCTTTTGTACTGAAGTGATGCCGAGCTCGAATCCCATCAGCAGTATCGCCATCGCGACTATGAGTCCGGATATGTACTCAATCCTGCCGTGACCGAACGGGTGTGTAGGATCCGGCTTCTTGCCGGCGAGCTTGAATCCGATCAGGGTTACCGCTGAAGAGCCGCTGTCCGCTATGTTATTCAGCGCGTCTGCCGTTATAGCGATAGATCCGCTTATCAATCCGGCTGCGAGTTTGAAGCCGAAAAGGATTATATTGAGAAATATCCCGACCGCGCCGAAAAGCATACCGTATGCTCCTCTGACCTTCGGGGAAGTAACGTTTTCTCTGTCTTGTATGAATAATCTGGAAAGCAATGCAGTCATACTTTCGCCTCCGTAAAAGCGATTATACCACGTTTTCGGCTTAACATCAAGAATAATCGCCGCAAGTATCAAAAAACACTTGAAACGCGCGCGGTTTTAAGGTAACATATCATTATAATACGATTATGGAGATGCGATATGATAATAGAAAGAGATTTCGGAATACTTAGCGACGGAAGGAACGTAACAGCGATAACGCTCGACAACGGAATTCTGAACGTAACGCTTCTCGATTACGGCGCGCGCGTTCAGTCGATCGTTGTCGGCGGCGTCGACGTAGTGCTCGGTTATGACGACGCCGCGGGATATGAAAAGTGCACCGCGTATCAGGGGGCGACCGTTGGCCGTTTCGCCAACCGCATAAATGCCGGCAGATTCACTCTGAATGGCGTTGAATACGACGTCGGCAGAAACTCCGGAAAGGTGCATCTGCACGGCGGCGAGGTCGGATTCGACAGAGCGATATGGAGTTATGAAGTGACGGACGGCGCTGAGCCGACGGTTGTTTTTACCCACGTTTCGCCGGACGGGGATATGGGATACCCCGGCGAGCTGCGCGTTTCGGTCGCTTTCTCGCTTTCCGACGGCGAACTGCGCATTGAATACTCAGCCGTTTCTGATAAAGACACCGTCATTAGTCTGACGAATCACAGCTATTTCAATCTCGACGGCGAAGGCGACGCGCTCGGTCAGTATCTGAAAATCAACGCTTCCGAAATAACGCCTTTGAACGATCTGTGCGTACCGGACGGCAGCTTTATGAACGTTGAAGGTACACCGTTTGATTTCAGAGAATTCAAGAGGATCGGAGACGGAATAGACGCGGACGATCCGCAAATCCGAATCGGCGCGGGCTTCGACCACAACTTCGTTATCGACGGGGAGGGCATGCGCGCTGCCGCGTGCGCCTTTTCCGAAAAGAGCGGCATATGCATGGAGTGCCGTACGGATCGACCCGGAATGCAGCTTTACACGTCGAATTTCCTCGGCGAGAGCGAGGGAACAGGGAAGAACGGAGCGCCGTATTTCCGCCGTCAGGCGTTCTGCCTTGAAACGCAGGGATTTCCGGACGCGCCGAATAAACCGCAGTTCCCGTCCGCCGTGTTAAAGAGCGGCGAGGAGTGGAAATCCGAAACCGTCTACGCTTTTTCGAAAAAATAGAAAAATCACTTGACTTTTTGCTTCAAATTTGTCATAATATCAACTGTTGCGTCGCGCAACAGTCGATCGGGGTGTAGCTCAGTTTGGTAGAGCGCTTGGTTCGGGACCAAGAGGCCGTGGGTTCAAGTCCCGTCACTCCGACCACACAAAGAGACCGCCCATTCGGGCGGTCTCTTTGTGTATAAAAACTCCGCAGGGAATAAAAGCGTGCCGCAATCCGTATTTTCTTTGTCTGCAAAAACACCTTGTATTATCACGCAAAAGATGATAGAATTATAATACAGTTATCGAATCCGAAAGGGGAACGGTATGAGTAAGTATATTGTCCGCGCTTCCTTGACTTATTCGTTTGCTTTAGACTGCATAATGAAAGGGCAAAAACAGCTCGACCTCTATTATTCGGCGCTGCAGGAAAAGATGACCGTTGAACGACTTCTTCTTCGCTATACTTTCTCGGTTTTGCGCGTTGAAGCAGAATCCCGAAAAGAATGCCTCGAAGCGCTTTCGTACGTCTGGAAGGAGCAATGCCCCGAAAACGCCGGCGATATGAGCTTTTTGATAACTCCGGATACCGGAGACGACGCCGCCGACCTTATGGCGGCGATCTATAAAGGATACTACGGCGTTCTCCCTTATCAGCAGATGACGACCGAACTGACCGCGCAGATAGCGATTCTTCGCGAGAAAGGCGCGCTTGAAGCCCTTCGCAGGCAGAACTATCTTTTTGCGATCGATTCCGGATGCGGTTTTACGACTCTGCTCTCTTCTTTCGGCGATTATCTTAACCGCATGAGCGTTTATGACGATCCGGATAAGAAGCGCGCAAATTACGCCGAATACCGTATCGGCGGAGGAACGGAAAACGGAACATGCACCGCGTACGACACGGCGAACGACCTTAAGAAAATATTAAAAGATAACATCTATAACGTTATAGGTGTGGATATTAGCTACTTTCTCGGCGATGACAAACTCGACGAGCTGAGGGATTTCATTAAAAAGCTGCACGAGCTGCAGAATGAATTCGTGTTCGTATTCCGCATCCCGTTTTTGGAGAAGAAGGCGCTGGATAACGTAGCGGCAATACTTTCCGACGTCGCTTCGTTCAGAGTCGTTCAGATACCTCCGCTTCATGACGCGGTGCTTATGGAATGCTTTTACGACGTCATTACAAAGTACGGATACACGATCGACGACTCGCTTGCCGAAACTTTTTTCGACAGAGTAAGAGAGGAGAAACGCGACGGACACTTTTACGGTTTCAAGACCGTTGAAAAGATAGCGCAGGAAGCTGTCCTTCAAAAGGCCGCGCACGATTCGCTGAATGAAGCGAACGGAGAAACCGCCGACGGCTCGACTATTTCTCCCGACGACGTTTACGGCTTTGCCGCCGTCAAAAAGACGGATAAGAGCGGCTATGAACAGCTTTCCGAGCTGATCGGCATGGAGAAGATTACCGAGCGAGTTAAAGAAATCGTTTCGCAGGTGAAGCTTGCTGCCGCAGACGAGCGCCTTGACAGGCCTTGTATACATATGCGCTTCCTCGGCGCGCCCGGAACGGGAAAGACAACCGTCGCCCGCATTATAGGTCAGATATTCCGTGAGGAAGGTCTGCTGAGAAAAGGCGCGTTTATGGAGTATACGGCGCGCTCGCTCTGCGCCGAATACGTCGGCCAGACCGCAGCGAGAACGGCGGCCGTATGCCGTGATTCCTACGGCTCCGTGCTATTTATAGACGAGGCGTACGCGCTGTATCAGGACGACACTCATACCAACGATTACGGCAAGGAGGCCCTGACGACGCTGATCTCCGAAATGGAGAACCACAGAGACGATATGCTCGTTATAATGGCGGGTTATACCGACGATATGGAAACGCTGATGAAGGGCAACGCCGGTCTTCGCAGCCGTATGCCTTATGCGATTACTTTTGAGAATTACACGCGTGAGCAGTTGTTTGAAATATTTATGCTTATGGTTCGGAAGCATTTCGATTTCACGCCGGAATTCGAAAACGGCGCACACGAGTATTTCCGCTCGCTTTCGGACGAACTGCTTTCATCGCGCGAATTCGCGAACGCCCGCTTCGTTCGCAATCTCTACGAACGAACGTGGTCGAAGGCCGCTCTCCGCGCATCTCACGCTGGAGCGAACAAGATAACGCTTTCACGCGACGACTTTATCGCGGCAAGCTCAGAGAAAGAGTTCAGCGAGAAGCTCGAACAGAAAAAACGGATTGGCTTCTGATAATGAAACCGGGCCGCGAAAGCGGTCCGGTTTTGCGTTATGATTGAATAATCGGCTGAAGCTGTTTGCCTTCCAGCGCGGCCAGGGAAGCGGGGAGCAGCAGACTCATATCCGCGACGAGCGAGTTTTCCTTGTTTTCGGGATCGTCCTGCTTGAACGGAACAAAATAGACGTTCTTTGTGTTAAGCAATGCGCCGATATTCTTGGCCGACGCGGAAAGCGCGTCGTTTGTCGAAACAGCAATCAGCAGCGGACGCTTGTTTCGCAGATGCGCCTTTGCCGCCATTGTGACAGCTGTGTCGGTTATTCCGCCGGCCAGTTTTCCGAGCGTATTGCCGGTGCAGGGAGCGATTATCAACAAGTCGAGCAGTTTTTTGGGTCCGATAGGCTCCGCTTGAGCGACGGTGTGTATGATATCTTTCTCCGTTGCTTCTCTCAGTATTTCCCTGAACTCTTCTGCTTTTCCGAAGCGCGTGTCTGTATCAAATGCAGTTTCAGACATAATCGGAGTTATATCAAATCCGGATTCGTTCAGCCGCGGCAGTTGTAAGAGCGTTTTTCGCAGCATGCAAAAGGAACCGCAGAGCGCGAATCCGACGCGTATCTTTTCCATATAGGATTTCCTTTCGGTATACGTTTGTTATTATTATATTCGCGCCTCCTCCATAATCGTGCATACGGTGTCGGCAATAAGTTTTCCTGCGGATACGGGCAGCACCTTGCCCGGAAGACCCGAAGCGAGTATTACTTTGGTTCCGGTTCCCCATATGTCGCGGCTTTCGATGCCGAACGGCGCGGATGCGAGTTCAACGTAGTAATCCGTTTTTGTCCGGTCGATAATATCACGTGTATAGACGTTTGCGGGAACAGTATTGAAAACAACGTCGTATTCGCCGCGGATCGCAGCTGTTTCCATAGGCTTGCAGCCGTATGCGCGAATAAGCTCTATATCCTGAAGCTTTCTTGCGGAAGCGGTTACGTCGGCGCCGTGCGCTTTCAGCAGCGCGGAGAGCGCTTTGCCTATCCTGCCGAAACCCGAAACGAGAGCTTTTGCGCCTCTCAGAGAAGTTGCGGACGCGCCGACGTATACCATTATCGCCGCCTCGGCTGTCAGCGCGGAGTTTTCATATGCATAACAGTCAGTTTTACAATAATCGATAACAATCCCGCCCTGAGAAGTTATCATCGATTTTGAATCCTCGTCGACCGCTCCGGCGAAAACCGTTGCTCCGTTCTTTGCGAAACTGACATCTGAAAGTTTTCGAAACGGGGCGGGCGGGGCAAACAAATAATAACGCACGCCGCTCGGGATTGCATTGTCGGAGAACTGAACGGCTTTTATTCCTTTAACTCGCAAGTGTTCAGTGGAGTAGTACAAGCGCGCGTCGCTTCCTACTACCGCAATTTCAATAACTCGATCCATAATAATACCTCCTCACCTCATTCTATGAAAAAGGGAGGAGGTTGGCGTTATTCGGTAATAATCTTCATAAGCGAATCGCGTGTGTTCATATCCGGTGATTTTATCACTTCGTTAAGCATGCGTTCGAGATTTGCGCCGATTTCTTTTTCCGGTACTCCGGCTTTTATCAGGTCCGTACCGTTAAGCGCGAGGTCCGAAACGCGGTACGGCTCTCCGTTTTCAATCACACGGCGGCATATGTTGGAATACTCGGCGCTCTTTCCGTAAATCTTATTTGCGATTTCGGCCGCAGTAACGAAAACTTCCGACGAGAAACGTCTCATTGCGAGTTTAACGCCCGTATCCGTCGGCGAAGGAAGCGAGTCGAGCGCTTCAAAAACGCCGCGGACGAATCGTTTTAAGCGCGTTGTGAGTTTTAATATTCCCGCGGAATCCCTCCCGCACATATTTATAAACGCAGACATCCGTGTCGGGAGGTCGCTATTCAGTTTCTTAATCATATTGAGCATCGGCGAGGAATTGAGATTTAAGAAGCTCAGGGCTCCGCAATCAAGCAGAGGAGCTATTTGTTCCGGAGCGGGAGAAATCACAGTTTTGAACAGTTCGTCACGAATTCTTTCAACGCTGATGCTTCTGAGCTTATGCGAGCTCACGAGGGCCGCTGAAAGAGTTTCCCGCTCTATCTTGAAGCCGAGCTGCGCGGAAAACCTGAATGTGCGCATTATCCGAAGTGCGTCTTCGTCAAAGCGCTGCGCGGGATTCCCGACGCATCGTATGATACGCGCGTCTATATCGTCTTTGCCGCCGAGCGGATCGATTATGCGTTCGCCGTCGAAGCACACCGAATTCATTGTGAAGTCACGGCGCTTCAAATCTTCTAACAGATCCGAAGCAAAGGTTACGCTGTCCGGCCTTCTTGAGTCCGAATACCTTCCTTCGCTCCTGAAAGGCGTAACTTCGGCCTTGCCGCCGTTGTATAATACGGTGACCGTGAAGAACCTCCCGCCCGTGAGAACGGAATGCGGAAATAACTCTTGTATAATCTGGGGCGGCGCGGACGTAGTAACGTCAACGTCGGCCGCCTCCGTTCCCAGCAACGCATCACGAACACAGCCGCCTACGGCATAAGCTTCGTAGCCGGCGTTCTTTATGATAGCGATTATTTCTGCGGCGTACTCTGGAATAGGGAACATATCTATCACCAAAGGGATTATATCATATTTCTGCGTAAAATTGAAGAAAAATGAAATTAGGGGTTTAATTATTTGAAGAAATGTAATATAATATAAAAAATGCTAATCAGTGGCAGAATGCCGATTCGATAGGAAGTAATCAAATGGATAATAATCACAACGTACTTGAAGGCGTATCCTCTATTCACTTTACCGGTATCGGCGGGATAGGCATGAGCGCCCTTGCTGAAATACTCGAACGCCGCGGATATAAGATCAGCGGTTCGGATATCAACACGTCTCCGATAACCGAACGGCTTGAATCCCTCGGCGTTACGGTCGAAAAGGGCAACTGCGCCGAGTTTGTCGACGGCTGCGATCTTCTCGTTTACACCGCCGCGGTAAAAGCGGATAATCCCGAGCTGCTCGCGGCTAAACAAAAAGGTGTTCGGACCGTCGAACGCGCTGAGCTTCTCGGCAGCGTCCAGCGTGAATTTCCCGAATCTGTCGCCGTCGCGGGTACTCACGGAAAAACTACCGTTACGTCTATGATCTCCCTCATTCTTTTAGAAGCGGGATTTGATCCTTGTGTTTGCGCGGGAGGTGTCATACCGGCGCTCGGCAGCAACGCACGCGCATCAAACGGAGATTGGTTCGTTTGCGAAGCATGCGAGTACGTCGATTCGTTCCTGAATCTAACTCCTAAGTATTCGGTGATCACTAACGTCGAACACGATCACACGGACTATTTTCCGACTATTGAGGACGTCATTCGCTCATTTACTTCGTTTATTTCTCAAACGACCGGGACTGTTATAATCAACGGCGCTGACGCTAACGCGATGAAAGCTCTTCAAGCGGCGGGCAGGGAAGCGGTTACGTTCGGATTGCACGAAGGCGACTACCATGCGGAAAACATCACGTTTGACGCGGGACACCCCTCCTTCGACGTCATCGAAAGAGGAGAGAATATCGGCAGAGTCAAGCTTTCAGTGCCGGGAATATTTAACGTTGAAAACGCGCTCGCCTCAATTGCGCTCTCGCGTTCCGTCGGTGTGAATATGCGCTCGATAGTGAGCGGCCTTTACGACTTCACAGGCGCGGACAGACGTTTCCATCTTGTCGGAACATGCAACGGAGCGGATGTATACGACGACTACGCTCACCATCCGCATGAAATGTCCGTTACGCTCAAAGCTGCTAAACTGTTTGGCAAGAAGCGCGTTATATGCGTTTTTCAGCCTCACACATTCTCAAGGACCGAAGCGTTCAAAGAGGAGATGGCTCAGGCGCTTTCTATCGCGGACGTCGTGCTGCTCGCCCCGATATATCCTGCACGCGAAACCAATACTACCGGCATTTCGTCCGACGACGTGGCGGATCTTATACCAGGTGCTTTTTCCTCCGGAAGCTTTGGGGAAATTGCCGATTATCTGCGCTCTGAAGCCGGACCCGACGATATGATTATAATAATGGGCGCGGGAGACATCAATGCCGTTTCCAAAATGATTATCAACCAGAATTAAGGAAGTGAGTTGACAATGTTCCTTGCTATCGACATTGGTAATACCAACACGGTTCTCGGCGTTTTTAACGGTGACGAACTTATTTCTTCATCGCGTGTTTTCACTCGTAAGGACGCCCTTGCCGATGAGTATTCCGTTTTGTTTCTGAATCTGTTCAATATTGACGGAATAGATCCCGAGGCAATAGACGGATGCGTAATTTCAAGCGTTGTTCCGAAACTGACAAACAGAATCAGCGAAGCTGTTGAAAAGATTACTTCCTGCAAACCCGTCATCGTTGCCGCCGGGCTTAAAACAGGCATAAATATTATGATAGATAACCCCGCTCAGCTCGGAAGCGATATGGTGGCCAATGCTGCCGGCGCGGCGTCGCGATACACTCTGCCCGTTATTATCATAGATCTCGGCACGGCGATGACTTTTTCGGTAGTTGATGAAACCCGTACGTTTCTCGGCGGTGTTATTACCGCAGGAGTACGTACCGCGCTTGACGGATTGACCGACAGGACTTCTCAGTTGCCGGATATCAATATTGAAGCTCCCGCGGCCGTGATAGGCAAGAACACTATCGATTCTATGAAGTCCGGTGTTGTGTTCGGCGCTTCTTCGCTTATTGACGGAATGATCGAACGTATTTCTGAGGAAAAAGGGCGGAGTTTCACCGTCGTCGCTACAGGCGGAATGAGCAGTTATATTATTCCTCACTGTAAAAACAAAATCGCCGTAGATCCCGATTTGATGCTGTACGGACTGCTCGAAATATACAAGCGCAATTCATAATCAGTCGCTGAAAACAGGTATTATGATCAAAGAACAATCAACTGCAAAAGGATTCACTTTCATGTCAACGGCAAATCTGATTTGCCGTTGTTTGAGCATACTCTATATTCCAATTCTTACAGGATTCCTCGGCGACGTAGGTAACGGCATTTACAGCGCCGGATACACCGTTTATACGCTTTTGTTCGAGATAACGTATATGGGTATCCCGGTTGCGATTTCGCGTATGGTCGCAAAATTCAACGCGGAGAAGCGTTATTACGATTCATTGCGTACTTTTAAGTATGCCGCCGGACTTTTGGTTCTTGTCGGGCTAATCTGCGGCGGGGCGATGGCGATTTTCTGCCGTCCGATAGCGGATAAGATTCTTGATACCAAGGACGCGTGGATGACGATACTGCTGCTTTCGCCGGCGATACTGTTCAGCTCCTTCTCGGGCGCTATCCGCGGCTTCTTCCAGGGGCAGAAGAATATGACCTACACGAGCGTTTCGCAGATAATCGAGCAGGTCATAAACGCGGTGACGACTCCTTTGCTTGCCTACTTATTCATCGAATACGCAAAAGGGCAGGGGATGGACGCCGGAATGCAGCTCGTTTACGGCGCCGGCGGCGGTGCGCTCGGAACGTTCCTTGGCGCGCTGGGCAGTTCTCTTTATCTTCTCTTCATACTCGGCAGGCATTATAAGCCGATAAAAGCTGAGGCGAACAGGGATTATATCGAAAACAAGACTCTTGCCAGAGAAAGCAATATGAGACTTGTGAGAATAATAATCACCACGGCGGTTCCGATAGTTCTCGGCGCCGCGATGGTGTACCTTGCGAATCTTATAGACGTCAGCTTTATCAAGCGCCGCTTGGTTGCCGCGGGATTCGGCGACGAAACGCTGAGAAATACGATTTACGGGATTTTCTCGACTCAGTATCACAAAACGACGAATATAGTTCTGGGCATCGTGGCAACGCTGCCCGCAACGATACTGCCGGGCATTTCACAGGTCGTCGCAAAGAACAGCAAGCCGCTGCTCGAACGAAAAATGAAGAACTCAGTCAGGGCGTCGTTTCTTATATCAATGCCTGCGTGCGCCGGACTAGCGATACTCGCGAATCCGATTATATACCTGCTTTTCCCGCGCAATAGATTCAGCCCGGAGGGCGTAGTCGATCCGCATTTGTTGATTATTTCCGGCGTATGGTCGATAATCATAGTAAGCGTCGTTCAGGTGCTGACCGCGATACTGCAGGGTAACGGCGACTTCAAAACGGCGCCGATCAATATGACTATCGGACTTGCGGTCAAGCTCGCGCTAAACTACGTGCTGATTTCCACACGGCTCAACATTATGGGCGCGATAGTCAGCACTTACGTTTGCTACACGCTCGTGCTCGTTCTCGACTATATCGCCGTCGTTCGCAGAACAGGAATAAAACTGAATCTCGCGAAGCTTGCGTTCAACCCGTTTGCCGCGGCCGCGGCTATGTCGGCGGTCGTCTTCGGAATTATGTTCGGCGGAAGATATCTTCTCGAAAGATACGGATACTACGGCTACGCGACCAACGCGGTTATCACAGTTATATGCGTAATTGCCGGCGGGTTGACCTATTTCGTTTTCGCTTTGAAGTTCAAGGCTATAGACAAAGGAGACCTTTCGACCGTGCCGATCATCGGAGGCTTCTTGAAAAAACCGTTTATGATGAAGTTTGTAAACAAGCTTGTGAAATAGTATTGTCGCTTGCTTAAAAGTCAGGGAACAGGTGAAAGTAATGAAAAAACAAAAATCAATGAAGGTGTTTACTGTTCTTCGTTACGTATCACTCGGGGCGATACTCGGGTATATGGTCGCGGAGGCTGTCATACACGGGTTTATCAATCGTTATGCGGAGGTGCCGGCCTTTCACGCTCTGTGCCCGTTTGAGGCGTTCGGTACTTTTCTCAATTCGCTCACGGGGCTTGAGTTTTTCTCCAATCCGTTTGCGTCCGCAAGCGTCTTTTTCCTGTTTCTAATTCTGCTTGCGATACTGCTGAATCGCGTTTTCTGCGGTTTTTTGTGCGCTTTCGGAGCGCTGCAGGAATTCGTCGGCAACCTCGGCGCAAAGGTGCTGAAAAAGCGCCCCGTGATACCTCAGAAAGTCGACAAGGCGCTGCGAGCGCTGAAATACGTTTTCCTTGTTCTTTCCGTATTGCTTGCATACTTTACCGGGTTTGAGTTCTTTAAGAGCTTTCTCGGCCTTGCGCAGGGTTCGGACGCGTTTTCGTACGTCGATCCCTGGATCGCGTTCAAGAGCCTGCTTTCGAATAATCTTATAGTGAGCGGATATATCGCGAGCCTTGTTGTGCTCGTTATTTCACTTGTGGGATCGTTTTTCTTCCAGAGATTCTACTGCAAGTATGCCTGCCCGTTAGGCGCGCTGTACGCCGTTTTCGGCAGTCTCAGCGGTCTGCACATTTTCCGCAACGTCAAGCCTGAATGCGCCGATTGCGCGCTTGAAACCGGTTCTGACGAGCTGACTGAAGAGCTCGGCGCTCCGGTCGACGGCGAAGAGGCGGAGGCTCTCGAAGAAGCCGAAGATTATGAAGCGGGAGAAGCGGAAAGAGTCGCGGATGAAGATACAGACGACAGTAATGAGAATCCCGACGCTTTCGATTACGATATTGATGATGACACCGACGATTCCGATGAATGCGGCGTATATGACGATTACGACGGCGAATCCGCACCCAAGTGCGACGATTGCGACGAGCGAGGCGACTGTTACTGCATCAACTGCGGCAAATGCTCCGAAGCTTGTCCTATGGGAATCGACGTTGCGTCCGCCGTGGGAAATATCGATTACGCCGAATGTATATCATGTCAGCGCTGCGTAGCAGCGTGCCCTAAGAAGGGCGCTCTTCAGACGAAGTATTTCAAGGCGAAATCGCATCCTATTATCATATTGCTTATAACCTTTGCGGTTTTCTTCGGCGGCGTGTTTGCGTTTAATTTTATAAAAATCGATCGCGGCGGTCCCGCGAAAGAGCCTGTATACGACTCTGTCAGACTTGCTCCTGAAGCGCCTTCGGACGGCAGTTTTTCCGTGAAGCAGCTTATGGACGCTTCAGGCAAGACGTTTGACGAGATCAAAACCGAGTATCAGCTTAACGATTCCGTTACCGAGGAATCTACCTATTCCGAGTTCAGCAACGGTATGACGCTCGCGTATTTTAAAGAAAAAAGCGTCGACGAATACAATGAGATAATCCGCTTCTTCGGTTTGTCTTCCGACGTTCCGCTCGGAGAATCCATCGGTGAAATACTTGACGCGGCGCCTATCAGCGTAAGCGCGGAATACCTCGGCTTCGATCCGGAAAAGATCGGCGATTTTGCCGCTTATTTCGGAGCTTCTCCGGAGGATAAGTTTGGTACGATCAGCGCGCGGTATTTTGAGATATACGACGAGTACTACAAGTATATGAACGCAAACGCCGACGAATGGAACGCGTATATTGCGCAGTACGGAAGCTGGTACGAATGTTCTTACGGAGCAAAGGGACAGCCGGTCAGTAACTATTACGAGCAAATCACCGAATGTATATATGAAAAAGATCTCGCTCAGTATCTTGCCGCCGGCAGATTCACGGTACAGTGGATGCTTCAGCAGGACGGAACTACGTTATCCGAGTTTAAAGAGACGTATCATCTTGACGACAGCGTAACTCTGAGATCATCATACTCCGAATTCTATAACGCGATAAAGCTCTCGTTCTATAAAGAATCCTTCGCGAAAGACGCCGAAGAAACTGGCGTTGACAAATTCCCCGATATGATTGCGGTTTACGGGTATACACCCGAGACCGTCGACCTCGAAATGACGCTCGGAAAGCTGCTCGACAGCGGAACCGTTGAGCAGGCAGCGAGATTCATGGGGTGCGAAACCGACGTTGAAGTCGCGAACTTCGCGGAACAGTATGAGGCAGCGTCTGCGGACGCTCCGTTTGCCGATATCCACGCGAATTATAACAAGGCGATGGACGATTACTATAATATGCTTTATCAGTATTACAGCGGAGAAGCCTACTATTGATATGAAGCGAAACGGCGTACTTGTTCTTGTTATAGCGTTGTTCTGCGTCGCGGCGGCGCTTATTCCGTATGTATTTACTTCAAAATCCGTTAAAGAGGCGTTTAACAGCGCCTCTTTTTCCATACCGGAAGGGGAGACCGAACGGGCAGGGGAAAAAGGGGAGACCTTCGCGGTATGGATCGCGTCGGTCTATAATCTTAATTATCCCACCAAACAGAATATGACGTCAGATGAGCTTGCGTCGGAGGCTGCGGAAATATGCGAAAAATGCGTTTCGTTGGGACTTAATACGGTATATTTGCAGGTTCGTCCGAGTGCGGATTCGCTTTATAAATCCGAAATATTCCCGTGGTCTGGCGTTTTGACAGGCATTCAGGGAAATGATCCCGGATGCGATCCGCTGGAACTGTTCATAAATGAAGCGAAGAAAAAGGATATTCGAGTGCACGCGTGGATAAATCCTTATCGCGTTACCGTCGGATCGCTCAAATATCCGAAAACAGACCTTGATTCGCTCGCCGAAAATCACCCTGCGCGAAAACATCCGGAATGGGTCGTACGGTACGGAGGCGCGTTGTATTTTAACCCCGGGATTCCGGCGGTAAGGCAGCTGATAATCGACGGCGCGGTCGAAATAGCGGAGAAATACGATATCGCGGGCGTTCATATGGACGATTATTTTTATCCGTATCCGATAGAACACGACGGCAAAACACTCGAATTTGACGATTCTGCGCAGTATGAGCGGTACGGCGACGGGAAAACGCTCGAAAACTGGCGCAGAGACTGTGTAAACGAGCTTGTGAAAGGATTGTATACCTCTCTGAAGATTGTCAACCAAAGGCTCGAATTCGGGATTTCGCCATTCGGGATCTGGGCCAACGACGACGGCTTCAACGGCGGATCCGCTACCGAGGCCTCCACTGAAGGATATTATGATTTATTCGCGGACGCGACCGCATGGATCGACGGCGGATATATCGATTATATCTGTCCGCAGATTTACTGGAGTTTTGAAAGCGAAAAAACTCCGTTCAAAAACGTGTATGAATGGTGGTCTGAAACCGTTAAAGGAACCAGCGTCAAATTGATACCGGGAATAGCCGCGTACAGACTGTATGAGACCGAGACTCCGGGATGGGACCGAATAACGCAGGTCTCAGAGCAGCTACGGTACGTTCGGGAGAAAGCAAACGCCTCAGGAACAGCGTTTTACGGATACGAGCAATTAGCCGCGGAAAGCGACGCCGTAAGAATGTGCGCGGCTGAAATAAAAGCGTGGAAAAACGAATAAAGATTCCAAATAATAACTTGAGTAATATAATGTTAAAATCAGACGATTAATTCATTAGATAATTCATTTAAGAAAACAAAAATATGATTCCATAGAATTAAAAACAATATAAATAATAAGAACTTGAATAATCGAGAGCGTGAAGGCGCGAAAACGCGCAATCAAGCGCTCGAAGCCTTAAAAACCGCTGAAAACCTACATCGTATTATACAAAATATTCATTTTGTATAATTGCTAATGTTTTTCAAGAGGCGGTTAAAACCTCTTCCCTCCGTATTTTCGTATAAAAAAACCGACCCGTTTATCCGGATCGGTTTTTCTTATTATTGATATTATCAGTTCAGATTGCTTCTCAATATCTGTTCGGCGGCTTCTTTATCAAACTGTTGCGCGTAAAGATTGTGATAATACCCGTTTTGCGCAAACAGTTCTTTGTGAGTGCCTCTTTCGATAATTTTGCCGTCTTTTACTACGAGGATGATATCCGCCCGTCTTATCGTAGAAAGTCTGTGAGCGATCAAAAACGACGTTCTGCCGACAAGGACTTTTTCGAGCGCGTTCTGTATTTTTTGTTCCGTAAGCGTATCGATCGAAGAAGTCGCTTCGTCAAGTATCAGAATGCGCGGATCGGCGATTATCGCTCTGGCGAAGGAAATGAGCTGTTTTTCGCCGGTCGAAAGGAGGTCTCCCCCCTCTCCGACGTCGCTGTCGTATCCGTTGTCCATGCGCTCGATTATTTCTTCCGCCTGAACGCTGCGTACGGCGGCTTTAATCGTTTCCATATCGGCGTCCGGATCGCCGTAGCGCAGGTTATCCAGCACGCTGCCGGAAAACAGATGCGGCGTCTGAAGCACGTAACCGATATTGCTGTGAAGCCAAAGTTGCGAACGCTCGCGGTAATCACGCCCGTCGATTAGCACCTGTCCGGACGTCGGCTCATAGAATCGGCATACCAGATTAACGATAGTGCTCTTTCCGGCGCCGGTTTCTCCTACGATAGCAACCGTTGTTCCCGCGGCGATTTTCAGATTGAAGTTTTCAAGGACGTATTCGTCGCCGTCCGGATACATAAACGAGACGTCTTTGAACTCGATATCGCCTTTCAGGGGTTCCCAGTTTTCGCGTTTGGGTTCGAAAGCGTCGCCGTATTTTTCAATAACTTCGGGAGAATCGACGATTTCGGGTTCAGTCTCAATGAGACGCGTCACGCGCTCGATATTGACCTGCATATTTATCATCGTGGCGATTATATGCGCGATGTTTTGAATCGGGTCGACGAGTCCGATCGCGTATGAGGCGAACGCGGAAAGCGTGCCGATTTCCATCAGCTGATCGATTGAAAGCTTGCCGCCGTACCACATAACTACCGCTATCGCGAACATGCAGAAAAACGTCGTAGTCGCGACGAAAAGACCTCTGAAACGCGCCGCCTTCGTCGAAATACGGTTCATCGCGCGCGTAGTTTCTGAAAAATCGTCGTACATCTTATCTTCTATAACGAGAGATTTAGTTGTCTTTGCGCCGGTAATTCCCTCGTTATATTTGCCGGTGATCTGCGAGTTTGTCTCTCTTACCTTTCGATTCGCGTAAACAAGTTTGCGCTGGAAGACCGCGGCGATAAAAGTCACGACCGGCACAACCGCAAGAATGATAAGCGAAAGCTTCCAGTTAAGCGAAAACATTACTATGAACGAACCGACGATGTAGATAACGGCCCAAACGCCGTCAACGAGATGCCATGACAGGGTTTCGCCTATTCTTGCGGTGTCGCTCATGACGCGGGAATGGAGATATCCGACGGAGTTGCGGTTGAAGTATGAAAACGGAAGCGTTTGGAGCTTGTCAAAGGCGTCGCGCTTCAAGTCGCGTCCGATCAGCATTTCAGCCTTGCAGGCCTTCCTGAGCATAACTACGGTAGTCATCGTTTGCAGTATTATTACGGCGAGATATACGAGTATGAACAGCCATATTCTGCTCAGCGTGTTATTCGCGATATAGTTGTTTATGGCGTAGCGCTGGAACAGCGGAAGGACTATATCCACCAACGACGTGATCCCCATAGCGACCGCAACGGTGATCAATAAGCTTTTATGCCGCAGTATGTATGGAAAAATCTTCTTTAACCCGAAGAGCGGGAGTTTCACGTCGTACGGGCTTTTTGTCTGCTCTTTGCTCATACGCTCCCCTCCTCCGTTATCGACGACTGAGCGTCATATATGCGCTTATAGATCCCATCCTCCGATACGAGCTCGGCGTGGGTGCCGAACTGAACCGCCTCGCCCTTTTCGAGAACGAGTATTTTATCCGCTTCCATTAAAGACACTATGCGGTGAGAAATAAGTATGACCGTTTTATTCTCCGTCTTGTCGCGGAGCGCCTCGCGGATTTTTTTGTCTGTTTCCGTGTCCACGGCTGAAAGCGAGTCGTCAAAGACGATGATAGGCGTATCGAGCATAATAGTCCGCGCTATTGCCACGCGCTGCTTCTGCCCGCCTGAAAGGGTGACTCCCCTCTCGCCTACTATCGTATCGTATCGCTGTGTCATTTCGCTGACGTCGCCGGCGATGCTAGCTATCGAAGCGGCGTGCTCGATGCGCTCTTCAGAAGCGTCCGCGTCCGTCAAAGCAATGTTCTCGCCTATTGAACGCGAGAAAAGGAACGGCTCCTGAAGAACGAGTCCGACGTTTTTGCGCAGCCAAGACGCTTTGATATCGTTGATATCCACGCCGCCGATCGTGATCCGACCGCCGCCTTCCGGAAGCGGATAAAGTCTGTCGAGAAGCTGAATAAGCGTCGATTTGCCGGACCCGGTAGCGCCGAGTATGCCGAGCGTGGTTCCCGCTTTAATTTCAAAGCTGACGTTTTTAATGACCTGCTTTTCCGGGTTGTACGCGAAAGAGACGTTTTCAAATACTATATCGCCGTGCATATCGGGCTCGACGGCTCCCGGGCGGTCGGTTTCTTCTTCCGAATCCATAATATAACGCAATCTGCTTATGGAGACGCGCGCCTTGCTCATTTCCGAAATTATTCTTCCGAGACCTCTTACTGGCCATACGAGCATGCCGTTGTAGGAAATAAAAGCGATAAGCTCGCCGGTGGTTATCGTTCCGTTTACCGCAAAGACTGTCCCGACGCATACTATCGCCATAACCTGAAGGCAGCTCATAAGATCGCCGATTCCCCAGAACCAGCCGAGTATATTACCGAGCTGCACCCACAGTCCCGTGTATTTTTCGTTCTGCTTATTGAACTTGTCTTTTTCAAACTTTTCCCTGCCGAAGGCGCGGACGACGCGCACGCCGGTAAGGTTTTCCTGCGCCATGGCGGAAAGAACGCCTTCTTGCTCGTCGACTTCGGTAAACTTATTGCGGATCCTGTGACGGAAATAGTTTGTGTAAAACAAGACGATCGGCACGAAAGCCAAGGCTATGAGAGCGAGGGTCACATTCATGGAGAACATCATAAACAGAGAGAATATGATAAGGAACACGATGCGGAACATATTGACAAGCTGCTCGGATACAAAGTTACGGAACGTGTCAACGTCCGAAGTGCATCGCTGGATAATATCGCCGGTCTGATTCTTGTTGTGCCACGTGAAAGGCAGCTTCTGAATGTGCATAAACAGAGTATTGCGCATATTCTCTGCCAGCGTCTCGGATCCGCGGGCGTTCGCGACTCGCGTCAGATAGCGGAAAAACGCGTTCAGCAGCGCCGTTACGAGGATTACGAGCGCAATTACCCAGAGGTTTGCGCGCAAATAGTCGCGGCCGCCTAAAACAGAGGCTATATATCCCGTTACTGCGCCGGGTTGTCCGTCTCCGATAAGGGAGTCGACGGTGTACCTTATGACCTGCGGAAAAACTGCGTCGAGCACCGTAACCATTACGGAAGCGATCATTGTAAGCGCAAAAAAGCCAGCCGCACCTTTCATAAAGCGGCTGAGCATACTTTTACGTTTTTTATTTCTGTTTTCCATAAGACGCGATTCGCTTTCTCTTTATAAGCGTATTATAATATTATTAATACGATTTGTCAACACAAATAAAGGCGCGAAGCATCCGTGCCCGCGCCTTTATGAGTAATTGTCCTACAGTATAATGCATATAAGACCGTTGCAGCCGTCGTTGATGACCCGCTGGAGCGTTTCCTGAATCTTGAACCTTGCGTCGGCCGGCATCCGGTAAATCTTGTTATTCAGCCCTTCGTTCACCAGCTCGTGAAGCGACTTGCCGAATATATCGGAATCCCATATTTTTTCGGGGTCGGATTCGTATTCGGAAAGCAGATAGTTTACCAGTTCTTCGGACTGTTTCTCCGATCCGACGATCGGCGCGACCTCCGTACGAACGTTCGCCTTCATCATATGAATGGAAGGCGCGGACGCCTTCAGACGTATACCGTATTTCCCCCCCTGTTTAACGATTTCCGGAGGCTCGAGCTGCATATCCGATATTGCAGGCGTTACAATTCCGTAACCCGTGGATTCGACCTCGCGGAGTGCGTCCTCAAATTTACTGTATTCGGCTTTGAGGCGCGAAGTTTCCATAACAAGCCCGACAAGCGCGGATTCATCGGTTATTTCCACACCGCTGCTTTCGCTTATTACTCTGAAAATCAACTGCTCCTGCAGTTTAAGGTCGATAGTGCCGGAACCGGTACCGAGGTCAATGGAGATTACCTCAGCTTGCGAAATGTGTTCATTTCTTGCCAACGCTTCGACAGCGCCTGCTACTTCCCTCACCTTCCTTACCGCCAGCATATTTGACTTAATATCCGAATAGACGGACGTTCGAAGCCAATGATCCGAAGGAAGCGAGTTGACCCAGCGCGGTATTGAAACGGCGATCTCTTTTACCGGGAACTCAAGCAACACCTTTTCAATGATCTCCTTTATTTGATCATCCTGCAGCTCGAGAATATTCATCAGCAGAACGGGCACGCAGTACTTTCTTTCAAGCTGCTGCCTGAGAGAAACAGTATCCGGATCGTTTGGAAAGGCGGAGTTCAGAAGTATAATAAACGGCTTATCAAGCGCTTTTAATTCAGCTGCCACGCGTTCTTCCGCATCACGGTATTCTTCATAAGGCAGTTCTCCTATAGTGCCGTCCGTTGTAACCATTATGCCGATAGTCGAGTGATCGCTGATTACCTTTTTAGTGCCGATTTCCGCAGCCTCTTCAAAAGGTATCTGCTCATCAAACCAGGGAGTCGTTACCATTCTCGGGGAATCCTCTTCTGTGTATCCAAGCGCTCCCGGGACGATAAATCCGACGCAGTCAACCATACGTACGCGTGCGCTCGTATTCCCTGCAAAATTGACTTCGACCGCCTCATTTGGTATAAACTTCGGCTCGGTTGTCATTATTGTACGGCCGGCCGAGCTCTGCGGCAGCTCATCGGTGGCTCTTTCCGCTTTCACTTCATCAGTGATATTCGGAATAACAAGCTTTTCCATAAACTTTTTGATAAACGTCGATTTGCCTGTTCGCACCGGCCCGACGACGCCTATATAAACGTCTCCGGAAGTACGTCTGGCAATATCGGCGTATATATTGGTGTTTATCATTTTTACCGCTCCTTTCACAGCTTTAATGGAATGATAAGCATTTTCCCGATTGCTATCTCGTCGTTGTCAAGTCCGTTTTCTGCAAGGACCTCACTGAAAGAAGCTCCGTATTTCTTTGATATTTCCCAAACCGATTCGCCGCTCTCGGCATAGTACAAAGTAATCGGGTAACGAGAACATGAATCCTTTTCACCTGATACTGTGAATTCGGCGACAGCGCGGAGCTTTTTTTCAGAACAAACGGTTGCCTTGATTGCGACGTCGCAGCGGAGTTCAATAAGATTCTCGCCGGTAATTATATAGCCGACAGATCCGATCGCGGCGCTTGTTTCGCAGCGGAGCTGAGAATCGCAGTTAAACGGGAAAGAGAATTCAAACGGCAGTTCTGCTTTTTTTGAGCATATTCCGGTTTCGTCGGAATTATATATCACATCCGCATTTACGATCCCTTCAGCCTTAAGGCATCCGTCGTTAACTGAGACGCGCATAATTCTGTGTGAGGCGTAAACGCCGATTACCGATTCAATGCCGCTCTCAGTTTCAACTTCACACCTCACTGATTTTTCGTCCCTGTAGTAGTCAAAACACGTCAGATACTTTTCGTCTGCGTATTCTTCGTTCAGAGTGTGGCATGGCGAGAAAACGTCAGAAATGATATCGTATTCTCCGGTTTTATAAGCGTGGAGTATCACGTTGATAACTATCTCGCAGTCAATTATCCTGTTTTTGTTATCGGCGTTTTCTTCCGACTCGGCGTAAACACCGGCAATCTGCAGTTCTGCATCGCATATATAATCCGGGTCAAGGTTCGGGATGTCGATTATCTGACTTACGGGAAACTTGAACTCGGCGCCGACCGGCTTTCCGTCCGGAGTAACAAACACGGGCTTTATTATCAAATCGCCTTTGATAACGCATCTGCCTTTTGAAACGGACGTATCCTTCAGATATGCAGCGGCGTCCGTGTAAAGGAGCGCGGATACCTCCGGAAGCGTTTCGGGAAGCTCCAACTCTTCGGTAAAACGGATCTCGCGTTCCGCGCTCTCGGCGTTTAAGATTGCGGAAATACGTTCTTTGCGAACCTCTATGCCCTCGGAAACACTTTCGACGATTTGCAGAACAGCTTTTTTCACGGCGACTAACGACGTTACTATTTCAGCTTTAATCGCGATCTTTCTCGGTCCGGATGCCCTGACGGAGTTGATGCTTCCGACGGTTTCAGTTGAAATATCATAGTCCGCGTCAGGTTCGCTCACGGCAAACGTATGAGAAAACTCCTTATGCGTCACCGCGCAACCGATCCCGTTTTCAGCGGATTTGTAAAAAACGCGTATCTCCGCTTCTCCTTCAACGGTAATACGCCCCGCAAGTATATCTCTCGAAGACACACGCGGTATTATTTCACTTCTCAGTATTTTCTGAACGTCCGGCAGATAATCCGGCAGATAGACTTCCGTTTCAAGTCTGCACTCGTTTTTTTCTTCCAAAACCGGCTCTAAGATATCGATATCGCCGCTTTCGAACAACAGGCCCATAGCATAATCCTCCTTACAGCGTATTTGTGCCTTGTAAGAAAAATATATTGCCCGTAGGACGAAGCTATTACTTTTTTGCAAACAAAAATACCCGCGGAAATCCGCGGGTATCACACTGACAATATTCAGATTCTGACAGAAACCTTCGGAAGTGTCGCGGCCGCATATGATGAAAAACGGTCGTCTGCTATCGCCTCTCTGATTTCTTCCATAAGATGATTATAGAACCAAAGGTTATGAATTACCGCAAGGCGTTTTCCGAGCGCTTCGTCTGCCCTCAAAAGATGGCGGATATACGCCTTGGAATATCTGCGGCACGTCGGACATCCGCACCCGTCCTCTATCGGCGAAGCGTCGGTAACGTATTTGGCGTTATTGAGGTTGATTATGCCGTTATGCGTGAATAGATGACCGTGCCTCGCGTTTCTGGCGGGCATAACGCAATCGAAGAGATCGACGCCGCGCGCGACGCCTTCGATTATATTAGCCGGAGTGCCGACGCCCATAAGATAGCGGATTTTATCCTTCGGCATATACGGTTCGACTTGTTCGATGATATGATACATTTCATCGTTTGTCTCCCCTACCGCCAGTCCGCCTATCGCGTAGCCGTCGAGGTCCATTTCGGCGATCTGCTGCATATGAGATACGCGCAGATCGTCGAACGTGCAGCCTTGATTGATGCCGAACAAAAGCTGATGCTTGTTAATTGTGTCCGGAAGCGAATTCAGCCTCTCCATTTCGGCTTTGCAGCGCGCGAGCCAGCGCGCGGTGCGCTCGCAGGAAACGGCCGCGTAGTCATACTTCGCGGGGTTCTCGACGCATTCGTCAAACGCCATCGCTATAGTGGACGCAATATTTGACTGTATCCTCATGCTGTCCTCCGGACGCATGAATATCTTCCGTCCGTCGATATGTGAGGCGAACGCCACACCTTCTTCGCTTATCTTACGCAGGGGCGCGAGCGAAAACACCTGGAATCCGCCGCTGTCTGTGAGCACGGGGCGGTTCCAGTTAAAAAACTTGTGTATGCCGCCCAGCGCTTTTATCACCTCGTCGCCGGGACGCAGATGCAGATGATACGTGTTAGACAGCTCGACCTGACATCCTATCTCTTCGAGATCGGCAGTCGAAAGTCCGCCCTTTATCGCAGCGGCGGTGCCGACGTTCATAAACGCCGGCGTTTCCACCGTTCCGTGGACGGTTTCAAATCGGCCGAGGCGTGCGCTACCTTCGGTTTTCAACAGTGTAAAACTTGCCATTTAATACCTCAATACAAGAACATAGCGTCACCGAACGAAAAGAATCTGTATTTCTTTTCAACTGCTTCTTTATATGCGTTAAGTATAATCTCGCGACTCGAAAACGCGGAAACCAGCATTATAAGCGTGCTCTCCGGAAGGTGAAAATTGGTTATCAGCGCGTCGATACATTTGAACTCGTAGCCGGGATATATGAAGATGCTCGTCTCCCCGCTGTCTGCGCGTATTTCGCCGAACTTTGACGCGACGGTTTCGAGCGTTCGGCAGCTTGTCGTCCCGACGGAAACGACGCGGCCGCCGCGCTTTTTGGCGGCGTTGATTTTAACGGCGGCATCCTCAGGCAGCTCGTACCACTCGCTGTGCATAACGTGTTTCGTAAGGTCGTCTTCTTTTACGGGACGGAACGTGCCGAGGCCCACGTGAAGCGTCAGAAACGCCGTATCGACGCCTTTTGCGCGGATCCTGTCAAGCAGTTCGTCCGTGAAATGAAGCCCCGCGGTCGGAGCGGCGGCGGATCCGTCGAACCGCGCGTACACCGTCTGGTAGCGCGACGGATCGGAGGCGCGGCTCTTTATATACGGCGGCAGCGGCGCGGTACCGACACGGTCGAGTATTTCGTTGAAAATACCGTCGTAGTCAAACTTGACAAGGCGATTGCCGTCTTCTATAACGCCGACGACTTTTCCCGTAAGCCCGCCGCCGAAGAATATCGGTTCGTTCTCTTTTGCTTTTCGCGCCGGACGGAGCAGACATTCCCAGACGTCGTCTCCCCTGTCGCGGAGCAGCAGAGCTTCGAACTCCCGTCCGGCGGTGTTCTTTCCGAATATCCTCGCGGGAATCACTTTGGTATTATTCAGCACGAGACAATCTCCGGGGTTCAGAAGGTCGATTATATCGAAAAAATGCCTGTCGCCCGTTTCGCCGGTGCGTCGGTCTACCGTCATGAGCCGGGAATAATCGCGTTTTTCGGCGGGGGTTTGGGCGATCAGCTCCTCCGGCAAATCATAGTAGTAGTCGGAACGCTTCAAATCAGCCATATATTCCTCCGCCGATGAACTCTCTGAGGAGCGAATCGTACGGAACGAGATCGCGGTCGCCCTCGGGGCAAATATCGTAAAGTCTCGCAAGCGCCTCGATATCGGGATCGTGAGCGTATTTGCGATAAGCTTTATTTATCAGCTCCGTCATTTCGTTCTTGAACATAAACGCCTCATAAGGAAGAAGCGTATCAATAACGTAATCGGCGGTCGGCATATACGGAGCGATATGCTTGGCTTCTCCGGCGCAGACGCTTTCCCACATATCGACCGTGCGTTCGAGGTGCGATCCTCTGAATTTATGGTCGCGAACGATACGGCGGGCAAGGCGCATCGTGCTTCCGGAGATAGTTTCGTTGCCGAACGCTACGCTCGAAGCGGTGGAAACGTATACTCTGACGGTGTCAAATTCCTTTCCCATCTCGATAACGTCCTTGTTGAGCGCGTGTATCCCCTCGATGATTATAACGCCGTGTTCGCTGAGAGTTTCCTTATGCGACTTGTATGCCTTCCGGCCGCTTATAAAGTCGAAACGCGGAATATAGGCCTCTCCGCGCGTTATCAGCTCGTTTATCTTATCGAGCATAAGCAGTTCGTTGACGATCGTCGGCGATTCAAAGTCGAATCCCGCCGCGTAAGCGTTCATCTCATCCCTGTCAAAAAAGAAATCGTCTGTGGACATGGAGATACAATCCACACCGCCGGCGGTGAGGAATTTGTTGAGATTCTCGGCGGTCGTGCTTTTGCCGGAGCTCGACGGCCCCGAAATGAGCAGAACGTCGCGCCGCGGATCGCTGTTTATGATCCTTTGGGATATGTTTTTCAGCTGGGAGACGTAATTGTTCTCAGCTTCCGCGATACAGGCTTGCGGATCGCTGTTATACGCCGCTATCACTGATTTCAAGTCGATGATTTTATCAGACATCTTGTTTCCCTCCGCGTGATTTATAAAAGCTTTTTATGAACTTAAGATTGTCCTCTGTTTTTTCGGGTTTGTTAATATACTCGTACGGATACTTGTAATTGCATATGCGCTTTATGGTCTTTCCCCCGTCCGCGACGATCTTGGTTATACCGCCCGCGCCGACGGAAAAAACCGTGGCGGCGTCGCTCATCATAAGTATGTTGTACACGCTCTTTTTACCGGGAAGCGCATAGCCCTTGTTTTCGAGATTTGCGCCGGCCCGTTTCTGACGGTACATATAGTATTCGCGGTATCCGGCTTCGTGAATGATCGCTTCGGCCGCGGCGAAAGAATCCGCGGCGAGCGCGTCATCAATGCTGAGCGAGTTTTCGTAATATCCGGATGAGCGTTTGATGGCAAGCGTGTGCATCGTTATATCGTCGGCTCCGAGCGCGGTAAGGCGCCTGACGGTATCGGCGAAAAGCTCGGTCGTTGAATACGGAAGCCCTGCGATCACGTCGCAGTTGATGTTGTCGAACCCCGCATCTCTCGCCGCGGCAAAAGCCTCGTAAAACTGCGCTACGGTATGCCGGCGGCCGTTTTTTTCAAGCACTTCATCCGACAGTATCTGAGGGTTTATACATATACGCGTAACTCCGGCGCGCTTGAGAGCGGAGAACTTTTCCTGAGACGCCACGTCCGCCCTGCCGAATTCGTACGTAAACTCCGAGTACCCGCCGAAGTACGTGTTGACGGCGTCGCAAAGACGGTTTATCTGCTCGACCGTGAGAATACCCGGCGTTCCGCCGCCGACGTAGACGGCGCGGTTTTCAAGTCCCGCGTCGCGGACGAGCTCCGCCGTAGCGCTTATTTCCCGAAGCAGAAGATCGATATAAGGCTCAAGCAGCTTCCCCGCTCTTTCTATGGAATGGCTGACAAAAGAACAGTAACCGCATCTGCTCGGACAGAACGGAATCGATACGTAAAGATTGCAATGATTCTCGGTGTTTTCCGCGAGGATATCCTTCTGCTCCGCCGCGACGGCTACGCAGGAACGCGCTTTCTCGGGAAAGACTTTTAAGTCGTTAACGTAATGACCGTATGCGTCTTCCTCGGTTCCTCCGGCAAGCAGGATATCGGTCGCTATTTTTGCCGGACGTACTCCGCAGAGCACTCCGAAAGGCATATCCTTTCCGGTTAAACTGCGGCAGGCGTTATATACGCATACCCCGAGCCCGTGTTTACAATCCTTGATATAAGAGGGCGAATCGTTGTTAACAATAATCGCGGCGCTTTCTGTCTTACCATCGAAGTAAACCGACGCGGTCAGCCGCGTTTCGCCGCCCCCACGCGAGAGCTTCGTTTTGATTGTTGCGTCTGCGTTGTCTTTGAAAAATAATCTGGCGACGTTTTCGGCGTATTGTATATAGGTGTGTCCTATATGTTCAAACTTCATCTGTATTCTCCGATGGCTATACTCTCTTTATCTCGCTTACTCCGCTGATTTTTTCGAGTCGGGAGCAAATCTGCTCGAGATGCGAAGAGCTCTCAACCTCGAGCGTTATATCGGTAACGACCGAGCCGTCCTTTGAAAGACGCGAATTGACATAGGTCAGCAGCAGGTGCATCTGAGCGCAGATTTGCGTTATATCGGCAAGAAGTCCGTATCTGTCGTGCGCGACTATTTTAATCGAGGCGATGAAGCGCTCGTTCGCGCTCGCGGCCCAGGACGCGCGTAGAATCCGTTCATTGCCGTTGCTCTTTATGTGGTCGTTTATGACGCGGCAGTCTTTTCTGTGAACAGAAACGCCGTATCCGCGTGTGACGAATCCTATTATGTCGTCGCCCGGAACTGGGTTGCAGCATTTCGCGAACTTAACGAGGCAGTTGTCGAGTCCTTCTATGATAACGCCGCCGGAAACCTTTTTCTGAGAGGAAACCGTATGAGACTGAATCTCAACGTCGCGGAACTGCTTGGTGAACTCCTCTTTGATTTTCGGAATCATTCGCGATACGCTGATCCCGCCGTATCCGATAGCGTTATAAAGCTCCGTGGCGTTCGGATACTTATATATCTGCGCTATTCCGTTGAGGAAGTCTTCTCTGCTCTCTTCGGGAATACTCACAAGATTCGCCCGAAGCTCCGCCTCAAGCATGGATCTTCCCTGCTCTATGTTTTCCTCGCGGCGCTCTTTTTTGAACCACTGGCGTATCTTGTTTCTCGCTTCGCTTGTCTTGATCAGCTTCAGCCAGTCGCGGCTTGGCCCGTGTCCTTCGGCGGACGTGGTTATTATCGAAACAATATCGCCGTTCTGAAGTACGTAGTCGAACGGAACGATTTTTCCGCCGACTTTTGCGCCGACCATACTGTTGCCGACGCCGCTGTGGATGGCGTACGCGAAGTCAATAACGCACGAGCCTGCGGGAAGGTTTATGACGTCGCCTTTCGGCGTGAAAACGAAGACCTCGTCGAGCGAAAGATCGAGCTTCAGCGATTGCATAACGTCTTCCGGATCGTCGTCTTCCTGATTCTCAAGCAGCCTTCTTACCCATGCAAGACGCTCCTCGATATCCTTCGTATTCTTTTCCCCGGATTTATACTTCCAGTGCGCGGCTATTCCGTATTCAGCCGTATAGTGCATCTCCCAAGTGCGTATCTGGACCTCAAACGGAATACCTTCGCTGCCGACAACAGTGGTATGGATAGACTGATACATATTCGGCTTCGGCGTGGAAATATAGTCCTTGAATCGTGAGGTTATAGGCGTGAATTCGTCGTGAACGATGCCGAGTATCGCATAACAGTCGGCGACTGTATCAACGATGATTCTGTAAGCGAAAATATCGTATATCTCATCCAGAGATTTGCCCTGCATGAACATTTTGCGGTAGATGGAATATACGCTTTTGCGTCTGCCCTCGATGTGCAGCTTTATTCCGGAGCTTGAAAGACGGTCTTCGAGCTTGCGGCGTATGGACTCAAGTATTTTGTCGCGGGACTGACTGCGCTCCTCGAGCGCTTCTTCGATTTCGCGGCATCCTACGGGGTCGAGAACGTGAACGGCTCTGTCTTCCAGCTCGTGCTTCACGCGCTGTATTCCGAGACGGTGAGCGAGCGGCGCGAAAATCTCCATCGTTTCCTTTGCCTTGTCGCGCTGCTTTTGGGGATCGAGTCCTTCGATAGTACGCATGTTATGAAGCCGGTCGGCGAGCTTTATGATGATTACGCGGGCGTCCTTCGCCATCGCGATAAGCATCTTGCGCATATTTTCGACCTGTTGCTCGACATAAGTGAAATACGAGATCTGTCCGAGCTTTGTAACTCCGTCGACGAGCTCGGCGACCTGATCGCCGAACATCTTGCGGATATCCTCGATCGTCATATCGGTATCTTCGGCAACGTCATGGAGCAGAGCCGCCATTATGCTTTCGTTATCAAGGTTTATATCCGCGAGAATTACGGCAACCTCGACAGGATGGTGAATATAAAGCTCGCCTGTCTTTCTGCGCTGTTCACCGTGAGCTTTGGCTGCAGTTTCAAATGCAAGCTTGATCCTGTCATATTCATAAGGGAGCCCCGTGGAACGCAGTTTATCTTCCAGCTGCTTCCACATAGTTTCTAATTCAGTCATTTTGCTTTAGTCTCCTCAGTAGTTCTGAACGAGTCAGCTCGGTCTTCGGCGCGTCCTTTATAACGCTGTATTCAAGCGAAGAACCGCTATTCGATATATTCACGAGCGAAAGCTCTGAAAATACGGAAAGGATAATCAGAAGCTTGAGAGTTGAGATTTTTTCGCCGCCGACGGAAAGTTCGGCAGCAAATGCATCCGGACGAAGCGAGCCGTTTCCGGATCTAAGAAGCGCCCTGTAAACACGCTCAAAATCGGAAAAACACGGGAAGTCATTACCGTCCTCAAGCACGCCGCTTGTTTCAACCTTCCTGAAACGCTCCATATCCTCATCGAACGTGCCGGCAGATGAAATGTCTTTAACAACAATCTGCAGGTTTTCCTGACCGTTATATTCATTAATGCCGAGCGCAAACGCAATATCGACCGTATCTCCGGTCGAAACGTCAAGCGTTTCCGGAAGAGTATTGTAGAATATCGAGTCGAAACTGTTTACCCCGCAACGGAAAGTGACGCGGGTGTGTTTTTCGCCCACGACCTTCATATACGTCAGCTTCGCGTCGCGTATAACGAAAACGGGCTGCGGATTGCCTTCTCCGTATGGTTCAAGGACCCCTATATCCCGCACGGTGGCGATCGAAAGCTCCTCCGGATAAATCTCCGCGTCGATCTCAAGCCGCCTCACTGGTATTTCTATATGAGACGTTATATCGTTGATTCTTTTTCTGAATTCCTGAATCCTGCCCGTTTCTATCCCGAGACCGACCGCGTACTCATGACCGCCGAAGTTGGTCAGCATTTCCGCGCATTCTGATACGGCCTTATGTATTGAAAATCCGGAAACGCTTCTTCCCGAGCCCTTACCCGTTCCGTTTGCAAGAGTAAACAGAATCGCGGGTTTTTCATACTTCTCCGTTATTTTGGCTGCAACAATGCCGATAACGCCCTGATGCCAATTCTCGTTGAAAAGCACGATAATATTATCATCTTTATAGCTGTCGTCACTGTCTATCATCGATATAGCCTGGCGGAATATTTCCGCCTCTGTTTCCTGACGCTGTTTATTGAGGGAACAGAGCTTTTCCGCAATAAGTCCCGCGGTGTATGCGTCGTCTTCAAGAAGAAGTTTTAATGCTGTTTCCGCGCTTTCCATTCTGCCGGCAGCGTTCATTCTCGGCGCGAGAATGAACGAAACGGAGAAAGAATTAAAGCGCGACGGCGATACACCGGCCTTGTTCATAAGCTCCGTAAGTCCTACGTTCACACCGGATTGAATGTATTGCATCCCGTTGATTATAATGCGTCTGTTTTCTCCCGAAACGGGCATCATATCCGCAAGGGTACCGAGCGCAGCGAAAGCTATGTACTCATCATCACGATCGCTCACTCCGATTGCGCTGACGAGCTTATATGCAACACCTACGCCCGAAAGTTTCTGATTCGAATAGGTATCGCCCGGACGCTTGGGATTGATTACGGCAACACAGTCAGGAATGACTTCCCCGACCTCATGATGATCCGTAACGATCATGTCCAGACCTATCGAACGAGCATATTCGGCTTCTTCAACCGCGGTGATACCGCAGTCCACGGAAATCACAAGACTGCAGCCGCGCTCCTTCATAGTGCCGAGAGTGTCTTTACTTATGCCGTACCCCTCTCCTTCACGGGAGGGTATATGATAAACAGTATTCACGCCGGCGCGGGTAAAGTACTTATATAGAATCGCTGTCGCGGTGATGCCGTCGACGTCGTAATCTCCGATAATGCCGATCGTTTCACGCGAGCTTATTGCCGAACGAATTCTTTCAACGGCTTTATCCATATCCGTCATAAGCATCGGATCGGTATAAGCGATTTCGGGAGACAGAAACTCTTTTGCTTCCGAAACGTCGCTGAATCCACGCGAAGCCAATACGCTTGCAGTCACACGCGACAGTCCCAAATCCGACATGAACGAACGTTCCGCATTCTTGTCAGCGGATTTAACTATCCAGTTTTTTCGCATAACTTCCCTCTTATATTCAAACTTCATTAACAGAATCACGCGGGAGGATTTATCCCGCCGGAGTATAACATCATCTCCCGCCCTTAAAGAGCGAGAGATGACGTTGTATTATGGCGTGCTATTTGATCTCGATGTTCACAGCGGGGACCGACGCGCCCTCAGAAACATAGACCCAAACGTTCTCAAGTTCTCCGAAATCTATCGATACGGGGTATTCGCGTATTCCCGCGGCGGTTGCGGGCAAGCTTACAGTCGCGCGAACGCCGCCTTCTTTGGCAAGCCTGACAGAATCAAACGCTCCGCAGATTGTAACGCGCATAGACTTGGACGTTATCTCCGCGGTCTTCCCTGACGGTACGCTCTTTACCACTATTTGATCAGGCATCAGCGTAATGCTGTCAGTCGTCATGCTCGAAAACTCAATCGTAACGCCGACGGTCGTTATTCCGGAAATATTCGTTACTCCAGAAGGCATTTCAACGGTAAACTCGGTCGTGTAGCTCTTTGTATAAATCTTCGAGAAATCAATGGCGCCGATATTGATTTCGGTTATATCATCAAATACACCGTCAGTCGCGGCGATCTCAATATCGTCAAGCTTATGATACTTCTCGTCGCCTATTGAATAAGTCAAATCATAGAAGTTGCCCGTCAGCGAAGGAGCGTTTATGAAATCAAGCTTCATAGGCACTTTCTTCCATCTGATGATAGGAACGGAGACCGTCACTCTGTCTATATCCGCGGCGGCTGATTCTATATCGACCTTATTCATATCCTTATCAAGGAAGTTGATTTCGCAGTCCTTGAATACGATTATTCCTACGCTTTCCTCTTCTATCTCAACATTTACTACCGCCCTGTCGATACTATCGACAACAGCCTTCGGTCCCGTAATCTTGACGCTGTTCGAAGAAAGCGACGGAGAAGCGATATAATACCCCTCCGGAGCGGCATAACCGCCGTCGTCCACTTCTATCGTAAACGTCTTGCTCTCAGTAACGTCAAGCACTATTGTCGTCGAAGCCGGGGAAACGGAAATAATTTTAACAAATTCGCTGCCGGATGAAACCTCGATCGCTTTTTCATAAGTGCCTGATTTTGTTTCTCCGGACAAATCGATCTCAGCCGTAAAGCTGTCAGCGCTTAATGACGGGACCTGACTTCGGGGAGCTTTTACTTCGATATCGACAGTTTCTATCTTGCCCGAAACAATGGAAAGCGAAACCGCTTCCTGCGAGCTTGTGCTGATGTTGACCGGAACGTCATGGATAACAATGGTTGTATCCGGGTCAACGTAGAAAATAATCGCCGCCCAGAGCGCAACAGCAACAACAAACGACAGTACGTAAAGCAGTATCTTGTCTTTGGTGAACCAGGATCTGATTTTCGCCTTAATATCGGTCTTCATTATTGCTTGCCCCCTTTCTGCGAGCGGAAGAATCTTCCGCGTTCGCCGGTATTCGGAAGGAGCATCGTTCTGAGCTTAGAGTTGAGCTGCTCTTTTGACAGGTTCTTCTGAAGACCTCCGCCAAGCGCAACGGATATATAACCGGATTCCTCTGAAACGATTATCACAACCGCGTCGCTGTTTTCGCTCATGCCTATCGCGGCGCGGTGGCGAGTGCCGAGTTCAGCGCTGATAGACATATTCTGTGAAAGCGGAAGCAGACAACCCGCGGCGCAAATCTTATTGTCCCGGATAACGGCGGCTCCGTCGTGGAGAGCCGCGCCTTTATAGAAAATGTTTTCGAGAAGGCGTGCCGAGATCTCGGCGTCGATAGCGGTTCCCGTAGCGATTATATCCCCTATAGGCGTCGTTCTCTCTATAACTATTAGCGCGCCGGTTTTTGTCTCCTTGAAGTAGCCTACCGCCTCGCAGAGAGAGTCGATCATATTCAGGGTTTTTATATCCGCTTCCTCGCCGGACGAACGAAAACCGAAGAATTTGCGAAGCCGGCGTCCGCCGAGTCTTTCAAGAGCGCGTTTCAACTCCGGCTGGAAAAGAACTATAAGCGCAAACAAGCCGATCTCAAGCGTATTCCTCAGAATAAAGTTCAAGCTTCTCAGTTCGAGCCAGCCCGAAACAAAAAACGCGGCCACCAGCAGAGCAACGCCCTTCAGAAGCTGAATTGCCCGCGTTTCTTTGAAAAGCTTGATTGCTTTGTATACGACGAATGCAACGATCAGTATATCGAGCAGATCGTTCCATTGAACATATATCGGTGAAAGACCGAATAGTTGTATCGTCATATTCGACTTGTCATCCTTTCGCTTTAATTGCCCGTTTGTATCCGGACTCTTCCCGCTTATATTTTATCATACTTTTTCCCAACACGCAATTATATTTGTTGATTATTTTGAGATTTTTTGCGTAATTTCAAGGAATTTATCAATTTCAGAGGCGGTATTGAACGCTCCGACGCTCAATCTGACGGTTCCGTATGCCATAGTTCCGAATTTTTCATGCGCGTCAGGCGCGCAGTGATAGCCGGCGCGGAGGCATATCCCGTGTCTGTCGTAAAGCTCGGCAGCCTCAAATGACGTCTTGGCGCCAATGTTAAAAGAAAGAACCGGCGCGTCGCTATTTGTCGGCTCGGAAGTGTAAAGCGTTACTTCTTTTATACGTTTTAATCCCGCATAAGCTTTTCGCACAAGTGACATTTCACGCTTGTGCAGCTTATCTGTTCCGACAAACGTCAGGAATCCGACTCCCTGACAGAGCCCGCTGATCGCAGGAACGTTCAGAGTGCCGCTTTCAAGTGCGTCAGGAGGGTAATCGGGCTGTTCGGCAGACAAAGAATTGCTGCCGGTCCCTCCGGTGAACAAAGGCTTCGGCGTCTTGCCGTTCAGAATTATAAAGCCGGTCCCCTGCGGACCGTACATGCCTTTATGCCCGGGCGCGCAAAGATAATCTATACAATAATCCGAAACGTCGATTTTCAGATAGCCCGCCGTCTGCGCCGCGTCAACTATAACCCTGGTTCCTCGCGAACGCGCAATGCGGCAGATATCGCGAAGAGGTATCGTTTTCCCCCAGACGTTGGACGCGTGCGAAACGACAAGCCAATCCGCGCCTTCGCCGATAAGTCTGCCGAATTCGGAAACTGTAGCGTCGTCGTTATCAAAATCAACGCAAGCCTTTATGACTTTGACGTTATTGAGACTGTGAAGCGGACGTCTGACGGAATTATGCTCATAGTCGGTAGTTATAACGCGGTCTCCCGGTCTTATCAGCCCCAAGATACACGTGTTCAGTGCGGTGGTTGCGTTCTGGGTAAAAACCACGTTTTGTACTGAAGCCGCGTTGAAGTATTCTTTCAGCGCCTTTCTGCAGCGATAGACCTCAGAGTCGGCAGCGCGGGCAAGCGCGTGTCCTCCTCTGCCCGGATTTCCGCATCTGTTCCGCGCCGTATAAAGCGCGGTATTCCAAACAACCGGCGGCTTCGGGAAGGTCGTCGCGGCGTTATCAAAGTAAATCAAGTCATTCACTCGCTTCAAATCTGAAGGCGTGTGCGTCGAGTATCCGCTCCGCCTCGGAAAACGTACCGCCGCCGAGCACAAGTTCGACGCAGCATCCGCATTTTGCGTTACCGCCTCTGACGGGACGCGATACTATACCGTGTGATTTTAATACGTCAGCGGCGTTGAGAGCCGCGGACATCGATCTGAATAATATCTTTTTCATTTATCATCACCCATCCATTATATGCGCGGCGCTTGAATGAGAAATCATCACGCGCAAACCGACTGAACGGAAAAACGCCGTTCGCAGAGCATAACGCTCAAGCGAACGGCGTAATCAAGTACCGTTTCAAACGTTTATTTGCTTATTGAACAAACTGCATAAGCCGAAATCCCGTCACCGGCGCCGGTGAATCCGAGTCCCTCTTCGGTGGTCGCTTTTACGCTGACGAAGCCGACGTCGATCCTGCAGGCAAAAGCAACGTTGCGGCGCATTTCGTCAATATATGAACATATCTTCGGCCGCTGCGCGACAATAGTTATGTCAATACTATGGATTGTATACTTGTTTGACGCGAGATTGTCAACGACTGTTTCAAGCAGCTTTATACTGCTGATGCCGGCGTATTTCTCGTCGTTATCAGGAAAAAACTTTCCGATATCGCCAAGCGCAGCGGCGCCGAGAAGCGCGTCCATAAGCGCGTGAAGCGCAACGTCGGCGTCGGAATGTCCGAGCAGCCCTTTTTCAAACGGAACGTCGACTCCGCAAAGGATAAGTTTTCTGCCTTCGACGAGGCGGTGTACGTCATATCCGAAACCGGTTCTTATCACTTTATTATCCCCTTCCGCAAGGAATGTACCGTATTTCAAGTCTGACGGCACGGTGATTTTGATATTCTCCTCGTCGCCGCCGCAAACTGCGACGTTTTCACCTGCCTCTTCAAGCATGGCGCAGTCGTCCGTGAATCCGCTGTCGGCAAACTTGTCAAGCGCTTTGACGTAAAGCTCCGTTTTGAAGATCTGCGGTGTTTGCACACGGTAAACGGCGCTTCTGTCTACTGTTCCGGTAACGACTCCGTCCGAGACGGTTTTAAGAGTGTCAAAAGAAGGTATAACAGGAACAGCAGATCCGTGTTCATACGCGGTTTCCGCGCATTCATTAATCAGTTTTTGCGATACAAAAGGACGCGCGCCGTCGTGGATAGCGATATACTCGCAATCGGAAAGCCGGTTCACGCCGTTTCTGACGGATTCAGTGCGCGTTTCGCCGCCCGCGACGACCGCCTTCAGCTTTGAAATGCCGCAGCCGTCAAGGATTTCCCTGACGGCGGCGACGTTATCACTTTTTGCAACTACAACGATTTCGGAAACGTTACCGTTCGCCTCGAAGGCAAGGCAGGCTCGCGCAATCACCGGTATCCCGCCGATGCGTGCGAACATCTTATCCGGGCCGTTCATACGGCTCGAGCTTCCCCCTGCGGCGATAACCGCTCCGATACGTCCGGTCATAGCGACATACCGAGTTCGACGGCTTTGACGTTGGAGGGTATCAGGTGCGCCTTCTTCTCGGGAACGGCCTTTTTAAGTCCGGCCTCGATTTCCGGAACGCCGAAAATGCCGGTCTCTTTAAGAACCTTGCCGAGCATTATCATGTTGGCGAGGCCTTTCAGATCGTTGTTTCTCGCAAGCTCGGTCGCGGGAACAGCGAAAGTATCCACGCCTTCAACTTCCGCCCACTCGGAAATGAGCGAGCTGTCGAGGAATATCTTTCCGCCCTTTTTCACGCTGCCCTTAAACTTGTCATAAGAGGGCTGATTCATGACGATGATCATATCGGGGCGCGTCACGAGCGGAGAAGCGACGGGCTCTTCGCAGAGGCAGACGGTGCAGTTGGCGGTGCCGCCGCGCATTTCGGGACCGTATGACGGCAGGTGCGAAACATTGATGCCGTCAACCATTCCCGCGTAAGCGAGCACCTTGCCGGTAAAGAGTATTCCCTGCCCGCCGAAACCGGCGATTATGATACTGGTGTCAATCATTTCGCTTCCTCCTCTGCGGTGACGTCTTTATAAACGCCGAGCGGATAATACGCCATGAGGTTCTCGCGAAGCCACTCAAGCGCTTTGACCGGGGTGAGCCCCCAGTTCGTCGGGCAGGTGGAAAGGAATTCGACGAGCGAAAGCCCTTTCTTCTCCTGCTGCATGGTGAACGCCTTGCGTATGGCTTCCTTTGCGTGGCGGACGTTCTTGACGCAGTCGACCGCAACTCTTTCAACATAAGCCGTACCGGTAACCGTAGCCATCATTTCGCATACGCGGATGGGGTTGCCGGAATACTTGACGTCGCGCCCGTAAGGCGTGGTCTGCGTGACCTGTCCCGGAAGACTGGTAGGAGCCACCTGACCGCCGGTCATGCCGTAGATAGCGTTGTTGACGAAGAAAATGCATATATTTTCTCCGCGTGCACCGGAATGGATCGTTTCGGCGGTGCCTATCGCGGCAAGGTCTCCGTCTCCCTGATAGGTGAAAACGGTCTTGTCGGGATGCGCTCTCTTAACGCCGGTAGCGACTGCCGGAGCGCGTCCGTGAGGCGCCTGGATCATATCGCAGGAGAAGAAGTTGTACGCGAGGACGGAGCATCCGACCGGCGCGATACCGATGGTATCGCCGGCGAGTCCCATCTCGTCAACGACCTCCGCGACGAGGCGTGTGATTATTCCGTGAGTGCAGCCGGGGCAATACGACAGCGGCGCATCGGTCAGCATACTTGACTTTTTGAATACTACGCTCATTTCGCACCTCCGTTGATCTTTTCAAGCTCGGCGATGATCTCTTCCGCCGTGGGAACGATTCCGCCGGTGCGGCCGAAGAAGTATACGGGCTTTTTGCCGTTGACGGCGAGACGGACGTCGTCGACCATCTGCCCCATATTCATTTCGACCGAAAGGAACGCTTTTGCCGTTTCGGCACGCTTCGCTATGATCTTTTTCGGGAACGGCCAAAGCGTGATGGGACGGATAAGTCCCGCCTTTATTCCCATATCGCGCGCGGTATTGATCGCGCTTTTGGCGACTCTGGAGGTAGCGCCGAACGCGGTTATGACGATATCGGCGTCCTCGGTCTTATACTCTTCGAAACGGACCTCGTTTTCCTCTATCTGCGCGTAACGCTCATATCTCGCTCTCACCTTGTTTTCAAGCTCCGCGGGGTCGAGGTAAAGCGAGTTGATGATATTGTGCTCACGCTTGTTTCCGTGACCGCAGGCGGCCCAGGGCTTATCGGCCGCCGAGACTTCCTTTGGCTCGGGAAGCTCCACGGGCTCCATCATCTGCCCCAGTATGCCGTCGCCGAGGATAAGGCAAGGCATACGGTATTTTTCCGCGAGATCGAAGGCGTTATAGGTGATGTCCGCCATCTCCTGAACTCCGGACGGAGCGAGGACAATGACGTGAAGATCGCCGTGGCCCGGAGCCTTCGTCGCCTGATAATAGTCGGACTGAGAGGGCTGTATTCCGCCGAGTCCGGGGCCGCCGCGCTCGATGTTCATAATAACGCACGGAACGTCGGAACCGCAGATATAAGAAATACCCTCGGTTTTAAGGCTGATTCCGGGCGAAGACGAAGAAGTCATCGCTCTCGCGCCGGAGCCGCCGGCTCCGAGCACCATGTTTATCGCGGCGATCTCGCTCTCCGCCTGGAGATACGTTCCGCCGATTTTGGGCATACGCTTCGCGAAATACGCCGCAACTTCCGTCTGAGGCGTTATCGGATAGCCGAAGAAGTGTCTGCAGCCGGCTCTTATCGCCGATTCTGCAACGGCTTCGTTGCCCTTCATCAATACTTTTTCGCTCATTCTGTCATCTTCCTTTCTACTTTTCGACAGTTATAGCCGTATCAGGGCACATGGTCGCGCAGAAAGCGCAGCCGATGCAGCTTCCCTCGTCAGTCATTTCCGCGACGGGATAGCCCTTTTTGTTGAATTTGCTGTCAGAGAGCTTGATTATCTTTTTCGGACAGGCGTCCGCGCAAAGACCGCATCCCTTACAGACGTTTTCGTCTACTGTGATTTTTGCCATTTTCTTACTTCCCTTCAGATTGAGTCTATGTCAACGATCTTGATCGTTGTGGCCTTACCAATAACGCTTGGTCGTTATTTTAATCGTTATAACAGGCGAATCGACGATTCCGCATTCGATTCCGTCGTCAACGGAGGTATAAAGCAACGGGAGATTCGACGCCTCGGAAAGAGATTTCGCTTTTTTGACCGATTCTCTGACGAGCTCGGCGGTTGTTTCGGCGCCGAGATTTGTGTTGTTTATTATTCCGGTAAACGGCAGCTTGCCCGCGTTCTCTATTTCGCGCATAAGCTCAATGTTATCGGCGTTTGTCAACGTCAGCGTGCGCATAAAGTTGACGACGTACCAATGCTGCCATGAACCGCTTTTCGCTATTCCTTCGGCGTATTGCCCCAGGGCGAAGGCTCCGGAATCGTCTCCGCCGACGTCCACGATGACGTTGTCGTAGATTCCGGTGTAGATATTGCTGAACTCACCGGTCAAGGCGGGGGTGTCAAGATTCGTATTCGCAAACACGGGAGCAACGACGGTTATCCCGTCGCCGCGCATCTTTTCCGTAAAATCCGCCGTTCGAAAGTACGGATTGACGACGTCGAGATCGAATATCGCTACGCTTCCCTGTTTGAGAAACTTATAGGCAAGATTGATCGAAATATTCGTCTTGCCGCTTCCGTAATGCCCGCTTATTACGTATATACTCATGAGCGTTTCCTCACGCGAGCTTCGCGGCTATGCGAAGGACTCTCAACGCGTCGGAAACCGTGATAAATCCGTCGCCGTCCATATCGGCAATGCGAAGCACCTCGGGCGTTTCAGGCGCGAGCCTGGCGGCGACGCGAAGCACGCTGAGCGCGTCCGCGACCGTTACTTCGCCGTCACAGTCGACGTCTCCGGCGCTGAATGCGGAATTAACAATAGTGAATCGAACGGTTACAACGACGTTATCATTCACCACAACAAGCTCGTGTTCGCCGACGGAAACAATTTCCGTGCCTTTTACGTATTCAACTCCGTCGAGCGTCGCTGAAGTGGCGTTTTTCCAACTCGCCGAAGGGGCTCCGTCCGCAAGGTCGTACACGGCGCCGTCTTCAACTCCGGTCACCTTCGGATCGGCGGCGGTAGGATGCGCAAGCACCGGCTCCGAAAGAGGAGATTCTCCGGCGGCGTTGACGGCGGAAACGCGGATCTCATATTCCTGTCCGTTGACAAGCTTCCCTATCCTCGCGACCTGTCCTGAGCTTGTCGCCGCAAGCTCGCCATTTACATAGATGTTAAAAGAAATCGCGGGCAGATCGCCCTTATCCGTCATTTCCCACGAAACTATCGTGCTTTTTGCGCCGTCTCTCACTCCGAGATCGTGCGGTACTCCGGGAGCACGCCCGGGATAAGCCCGAATATGCTCCGCCACCTTCTGCGCAATAAAATCGTATCCGGATTCGAGCGGATGCACGTAATCATCGCGGAATTTGTCCTTCTGATCGGCGGTAAGCGAGTGCATATCGATCACCGGGCATCCTTTTTCCGCCGCAACTTCCTTCTGAAGCCCGGAAATCTCAGCAACTCTTGCGGGAACGATACCGTAACTGCCGTTTTCAAAAACCGTGGGTGACGTCATTACGTAGACGGTCGGATGAGTAGGAAGCGCGCGGTAAGTATCAATCAGATCGGAAAGCTCGCTTTTGAACTTGTTTATTTTCGGATTACTGCCTTCCCAGTTAAACTCCTTGCCGTCGTTCGTGCCGAGCATGATAACGACTATGTCGCAATCGTACTGCAGGCTCTGCTGATAAATATCAAGACCGATATACGGCTTTTTACCGTCTGAAAGCATGGTAGCGCTGCCCTCGCCGAAGTTAGTTACCTCGTAGTTCGATCCAAGGTATGTTCCGAGCTTGAACGGGTAGCTCATTTCGCTCGTCAAACCGTAGCCGTACGTGATACTGTCGCCCACGCATGCGATTTTAATTGTTTGGGCGGCTCCGGCGGTGAACGGAGCAACGGCGCATACGGAAATTACTATCGCAATAAATATCAGTATAGATAACGCCCTTTTCATGACTTCCTCCCCTTTACGCAAGCTTTGCGGCAATACGAAGGACGCGAAGCGCGTCAGAAACGGTGATTTCTCCGTCACCGTCCATATCGCCGATCAGGAGCGCGTCAGCCGTCTCGTCGGCAAGCTTTGCGGCAACACGAAGGACGCGAAGCGCGTCAGAAACGGTGATTTCTCCGTCGCCGTCCATATCGCCGGGCAAAAACGCGGAATTGATTACGGTAAATCTTATGGTGACAACAACGTTATCGTTGGTGACGATGAGCGTGTGTTCGCCAAGCTCCGTAATCTCGGTGTCTTTAACGTAATCAGCGCCGTCAAGAGTTGCGGACGTGGCTTTTTTCCAACCGGCCTTCGGCGCACCGTCGGCAAGGTCGTACACGGCAGAATCTTCAACGCCGGTTACGCCCGGATTGTCTGCAGTCGGTTCGATGATTACGGCCTCGGAATGCGCCGATTCGCCGTTAGCATTCACCGACGTAACAGTCACCTCATAAGTCTGACCGTTCGTCAGTTTACTTACGGTGACGCTGTTAGTGAGTTTATTGGCGTAAAACACGCCGTCGAGATATACGTTGAAAGATAGTATCGGCACTCCGCCCTTCGGACCGGTGCTCCACATAACGGTGGATCTTCCGCTTGAATTCCTGAAAACATACGGATCTTTCGGTGCTCCCGGAAGCGTCCCTTCATATGCGAGGATTATGTCGTCGATATAATCCGCAATCAAAGCGTAGCCTTCGGCATTCGGGTGGATCTTATCTTCGAAGTACTCCTCCATATCAGCCGTGAAGGTATGCAAATCGATAAGCGGAGCGCCGATCTCCTCGGCGACTTCGCGCTGCAGCTGCGCGATCGTATCAACATTAGACGGTATGAAATGGAAGTGGCAACCCTCAAAAAGCGTCGGGGACGTCATGATGAACACTGCGGGTTTGCTCGGCAGATCGCGGTAAGTCTGAACGAGTTGTTTCAGTTCGCGCTTCAGAACGGCCGGAGAAGAATCCGGATCCCAGTTATAATACTTGGCGTCATTCGTGCCGAGCATTATCAGAACGATATCGCCTTCATAATCGAGACTTGGCTGATACTCGATATATTGCGTATAAGGAGTGTCTCCGGTGCTCATCAGCGTTTTACCGCCGGCGCCGAAATTCTTCACTTCGTAGCTGTCCTTCAAAAGCTCCCCGAGCTGAGACGGGTAGCTTCGCGGATCGTCGAGTCCGTAACCGTATGTAATGCTGTCTCCCACGCAGGCGATCTTCGCCTTATAAAGCCCTTTTGAAACAACCGGGAATCCGACCAATACGGATAACGCAACGGAGACGGCGATTAAAAAAGCCGATAATCTTTTCATAAATCATTCTCCTTCGCAACGCAGACGGGTAAGCGGGTTTATCAAGCGAGTCCGGCCGCAATACGCAGAACGATAAGCGCATCGGAAACGGTAATACTTCCGTCGCAATCCATATCGCCTACCGCGATCGCTTCGGCAGTCTCTTCGGCGAGCTTCGCGGCGATCCGCAGAACTCTGAGCGCGTCCGCGACGGTGATAACGCCGTCTCCGTCCATATCTCCGGGTGTAAACGCGGAGTTTACGACAGTGAACGTTATTGTGACGACGACGTTGTCGTTTGTGACGACAAGCGTATGCTCGCCGAGCTCCGTTACAGCGGTTTCCTTGACGTATTCAACGCCGTCGAGCGTCGCGGAAGTCGCGACCTTCCAGCTTGCGGCCGGAGCTCCTTCGGCGAGGTCGTACACGGCGCCGTCGGTAACGCCGGTGACTTTAGGGTCCTGCGCGGTAGGTTGAAGCTGCACGGTTTCCGAAAAAACGGATTCGCCGAGCGAATTGACGGCTGTCACGTTGAAATCATATACGCTGCCGTTTGTGAGGTTTTTCGCGGTATAAGTCGTGCGTTCGAAATCCGCGACGAACTCGCCGTCTATGTAGACCTTGAAATATAGCGTAGGCAGTCCGCCCTTGTTGCCTGTCGTCCAGGAAAGGATCGATCTGCCGCTGCCGTTGCTCACGACTCTGACGTCGACAGGCGCGGAAGGCGCCGCGAAAGTCGGCACAAGCTCGTTATACACAAGCTGCGCCAAACGGGCGTATCCCGCCTGATTCGGGTGGATATTATCACTGAAATAAGAACCCATATCAGCCGTGAGCGCGTGCATATCGATAAGAGGAGCGTTGAGATCCGCGGCAACCTCGCGCTGCAGTTCCGCTATCGTGTCAACGTTGGCGGGAACAATGTTGTAATTGCCGCCGTTGAACGCGGTGGGCGAAGTCAGAACGTAAACCGTCGGATGACTCGGCAGGTTGCGATAAACCTCGATAAGCGCCTCCAGATCGGTCTTGAACTGCTGCGGGCTATCCTCTTTCCAGTTTGTCGTATTCGGATCATTTGTAACCTTGGCGTCGTTAGTGCCGAGCATAATAAGAACGATGTCGGCATCGTACTGAAGGCTTTCGCGATACAATTCTCCGGGAGCGGAAATATAAGGATAATCGGCGGTGCTCATCAGCGTTCTGCCGCTGTCGCCAAAGTTCTTAACCTCGTAATTCTCACCGAGAAGGGCTTCAAGCTGCTTCGGATAGCAGCGAGGGTCGTCGAGCCCCTGTCCGTCGGGATATCCGTATCCGGGTATAAAGCCGCCGTCGGTAATGCTGTCGCCTATGCAGGCGATTTTCACTTTATATAACGCTTTCGCGGTTACCGGCGCGATTATGAAAAGCGACGCAACCAGCGAAAGGGCAATTATGACGGAAAAGAATCTTTTCATTCCAAAATCTCCTTTTGGTATTGCAAAATGAGGATTCGGCGCTTATAATATACTTAACAAATCAAAGAAATACGCTTTCGCCTACTCTATCATCTCATTATATCACGCTGAAATGCACTTTTCAATAATAAAATCAAGTTTTTAGAGGTTTTTATGAGTACGCTTGCAACTATCGAAAGAACGAATCCCGCGCCGCTTCCGTCCCCCTTTGCGACCGATGAAATCAAGAGGCTCGCGGACTATCATACGCACACGGAAGCTTCGCCCGATTCCAAGGAAAATATCTTCAACGTCTGCTCCGCCGCGGTCAAGGCGGGACTTTCCGAAATATGTATAACTGACCATTACGACTGCGGATACAAGGAATGCCGCGACGTCCTCGCCGCATCCTATGCTTCTATAGAGCGGGCGGCTCTTGAATTCGAGCCGGTGCTCAAGGTCAAAAGAGGCGCAGAGGTCGGCGAAGCGACGCAGAATCACGACGATGAACGCCATCTGCTTGACAATTACAAATTCGACTGTCTGCTCGGGTCGATGCACAATATCCGCGGAAACGTCGATTTCTACTTTATGGACGCCCTTCCCGATCCCGAAGGCATGCTGAGGATGTACTTCGAGGAGCTTATTGAAATGTGCGAGACCTGCGACTTCGACGTGCTCGCGCATCTGACCTATCCCATGCGCTACAAGGGATTTCTCGGAATTAAAGACCTTTCGCTCTTTGATAAAGAGATAAGCCGTATATTGCGACTTGTGGCGGATACCGGAAGAGCTCTCGAAATCAACACCGGCGGAGTCCGTAACCACGATTACAGGCTCACCGACCCCTGGCCGGAATTCGTGCGTCTTTATAAGTCTTTCGGCGGCGAAATGATCACGTTCGGCTCCGACGCACACACCGCAGACGTCGTCGCCGCGGACTTCAACGCCGCAGTCGATATCGCGAAAGCCGCCGGATTTACTCATTACACAGTCTATAACGACCGCAAGCCTAAGCTCGTTGAATTCTGATATATGAAACGGAGGAAAACAAAATGCTGAAACTGCTTGAACTGCTCAAAAGCAACGCCAAACTGACAAACGAACAACTCGCCAGTATGCTCGGAATGAGCGTCGACGAGGTCGCGAAAACCGTTGCGGAACTCGAAAAGAACAAGACCATCGTTTGCTACTCCGCCGTAGTCAACTGGGACAAAACCGAAAAGGACACCACCACCGCGCTTATAGAGATCAAGGTCACTCCTCAGCGCGGACACGGCTTCGAGGCCGTCGCCGAGCGTATCTTCCAGTTCCCCGAGGTTAAGAGCCTGTATCTGGTTTCCGGCGCATACGATTTCCTCGCGGTCGTCGAGGGAAAGACGCTGAAGGACGTCGCTACCTTCGTTTCTTCCCGCCTCGCGCCGCTGGAGCAGATACTTTCCTGCGCGACGCACTTTATGCTGAAGAAATATAAGGACGACGGCGTCGTCTTCGTCGAAAACGAGCCGCCCGTCCGTGAGGAAGGCTTATTCTGATGGATTACGATAAGATTCTCAACCCCGCGGTATGCGCAATCAAACCCTCGGGCATAAGAAGATTCTTCGACATCGCCGCCGAGATGGACGACGTTATCACGCTCGGCGTCGGAGAACCCGACTTCATGACCCCGTGGCACATCCGCGAAGCGGGCATATATTCGCTTGAAACGGGCAAGACGTTCTACACCGCCAACCGCGGCCTTGCTCCTCTTTGCGATGAAATCAGCCGCTACCTTTCGCGGCGCTTCGGGCTAAATTACGATCCGAAATCCGAAGTCGTCGTTACCGTAGGCGGCAGCGAAGCGATAGATATAGCGATACGCGCGCTGGTTTCTCCGGGCGACGAAGTTCTCATTCCGGAGCCGTCCTTCGTCTGTTATTCGCCGATAACGTCACTCGCGGGCGGCGTTCCCGTTCCGGTTCCCACGCGTGAGGAAAACGACTTCCGGCTGACAGTCGACGACGTTAAGCCGCTTATTACGCCAAAAACCAAACTGCTCGTACTTCCCTTCCCGAACAACCCGACCGGCGCGGTAATGCGCAAAAGCGACCTCGAAGCTCTCGCGGGTTTCCTGCGCGAAACGGATATAATGATCCTATCCGACGAGATCTACGGCGAACTCACCTATACCGGCGAAGGTCACGTTTCCATCGCCTCGATAGACGGTATGCGCGAGCGTACCGTGCTTGTCAGCGGATTCTCGAAAGCGTACGCGATGACCGGCTGGCGTCTCGGCTACGCCTGCGCTCCGGCGCCGATACTCAAGCAGATGCTGAAGATACATCAGTTCTGCATCATGTGCGCGCCCACGTCCGCGCAGTACGCCGCGATAGAGGCGCTGCGCGACGGCGACGAAGATATCGCGCATATGCGCGAAAGCTACGATATGCGCCGCAAACTTGTTGTCGACGGACTCCGCAAGCTCGGGCTTCCCTGCTTCGAGCCGCTCGGAGCGTTCTACGTTTTCCCGAACGTCTCAAAACTCGGGCTGACGAGCGAAGAGTTCTGCACCCGTCTGCTCCATTCAAAGAAGGTCGCGGTCGTACCGGGAAACGCCTTCGGCGCTTCGGGCGAAGGTTTCGTCCGCATTTCCTATTCTTACTCCGTCAACCACCTTGTTGAAGCTCTCGAAAGGATTGGCGCGTTCATTGCCGAACTGAAGAAATGATAACTCTCAAGGCTCACGCGAAAATAAACCTCACGCTCGACGTGACGGGCTTCACGGATAACGGATACCACTCTCTTTCGATGATAATGCAGTCGGTCGCGCTCGCGGACGTAATAACCATCGACGGCATTTCCGAAGGAATCCTCTTTTCATCCGGAAGCACGCGCATACCCGTAAACGAAAACAACCTCGTGTTCAAGACCGCGAGGTTGTTTCTTGATGCCATGTCGCTGCCGCACAACGTGCATATCGACCTGAAGAAGCGCATACCCGTTTCAGCCGGACTTGCCGGAGGAAGCGCGGACGCCGCGGCGGTGCTCGTCGGTCTGAATAAATTCTTCGATTGCGGGCTCTCGCTTGACGAACTAAAAGAGCTTGGTTTGAAACTCGGCGCGGACGTCCCCTTCTGCCTTACGGGCGGCACGGCGCTCTGCGAAGGCGTCGGCGAAATAATAACGAAGCTTCCCGATATGCCCGACTGCTATATTCTCATCGCGAAGCCGTTGCGAGGAATGTCTACCCCTAAAGCGTTCGCGTTATATGACGAATACAGCGGAGCGCTTCCCGAAGTAAATAACGCCGCCGCCGTCAACGCGCTCAACGAAGGAGACCTCGACACACTGTGCCTGCATATGGCGAATAAGCTTCAGCCGATAACCGAAAGCTGCGTCGGCACAGTCGGGCATATCGCCGAAAAGTTCCTCGAAAACGGCGCGAAAGCGGCCTGCATGTCCGGCAGCGGAACATCCGTCTTCGGCGTTTTCGATTCGCGCATCATCGCGGAAAAATGCAAAAAGCGCCTCCACAAGCCGATACTGTCATATATAACCACGCCTTCAAAAACCGGCGTGACGATACTTTGAGGTGATATCTATGATTAACAAAGAAATGCTCACGGAATACGCGCGGCTTCTCGTTGAAGTCGGCGTGAATATCCGAAAAGGCCAGCGCCTTCTCATCAACGCACCGGTCGACTGCGCTGAGTTTGTGCGCCTTTGCGCAACAGCCGCCTACGATGCCGGCTGCGCGGAAGTGGTCGTGAACTGGTCTGACGACTACCTCGCGCGCGAGAAGTTCCTTCGCGCCGAAGACAAGGTTTTTGAATCATTCCCGTCATGGAGACGCGACTTCCTTATGGATCTTGCGGACGACGGCGCGGCAAAGCTTGCAATCTATGCGTCCGACCCGGAAAGCATGAAGGGCGTCGATCCCGCCCGCCTGCTCGGATGGGAGCGCGTCGCGGGCGCCGCTATGGAAGACTACCGCAATATGCAGATGCGCAACGACTTCCCGTGGTGCGTCGCTTCGATTCCGATTGTATCGTGGGCGAAAAAAGTATCGCCCGACCTGTCCGACGAAGAAGCCGTCGACGACTTGTGGAGCAAGATATTCTCCGCGCTTCGCATCGACGGCAGCGGAAACGCGGTCGAGCGCTGGCGCGAGCATATCGCTACGCTCGCTGCGAGATGTGAAAAGCTCACTTCCCTCGCCTTCAAAAAGCTGCGCTACTCTAATTCCATAGGCACCGATCTGACGATAGAACTGCCCGATAACCACGTATGGCTCGGGGGCAGCGAAGTTACGACCAAAGGACAGGCCTTCGTCGCGAATATGCCGACCGAAGAAGTCTTCACCGCGCCGAAGCGCGACGGAGTCAACGGCAGAGTCGTCGCCTCTATGCCGCTGGTCAAGGACGGCAACGTCATCGACGGCATCGTTATGGAATTCAAAGACGGCAGGATAGTAAACGCGACGGCAAAGACAAACGAAGATATCCTCAAAGCCGCGATCGCTGTCGACGAAGGCGCGAGTTACCTCGGCGAAGTCGCCCTCGTCCCCTTCAAATCGCCGATATCCGATATGAAAACGCTGTTTTACAACACGCTCTTTGACGAAAACGCTTCCTGCCACCTCGCGTTCGGCGACGCTTATCCCTGCGTCACGGGCGGAGCGTCCATGTCGCGCGAAGAGCTGAACGCCGCCGGACTCAACTCCTCCGTCACGCACGAGGACTTTATGGTCGGAACGGCCGACCTTTCGATCGTCGGCGTCGGCGCGGACGGCAAAGAAACGCCGGTCTTTATCGACGGTAATTTCGCTCTGTAACGGATATGGATATCAAAGAAAAAATGCACTCCCGAAAGCTTTATTATCCTATGGATGAAGATCTGTTCAAGGAGCAGATCGCGTGTCTTGACAAGCTGTACGACTTCAACGCGACGCGTCCGACCGAGCTGAACAAGCGCGCGGAAATGCTCAGAGAGATGTTCGCGGAGATCGGAGAAAACTGCTACATCGAGCCGCCTTTTCACGCTAATTTCGGCGGAAAGCACGTCCATTTCGGCAGCAATATTTACGCTAATTTCAATCTGACGCTGGTTGACGATACCCATATATACGTGGGTGACAATACCAAGTTCGGACCAAACGTAACCGTTTGCACCGCCGCGCACCCGATTCTTCCGGAGCTCCGCGAAAAGCAGTATCAGTACAACGCGCCCGTTCATATCGGCAAATGCTGCTGGATCGGAACCGGAAGCGTTATTCTGCCCGGCGTGAGCATCGGCGACAACAGCGTGATAGGCGCCGGAAGCGTGGTAACGAAGGATATTCCCTCAAACGTGGTCGCCGTGGGCGTTCCCTGCCGCGTCCTCCGCCCCATCGGCGAACGCGATAAAGAATTTTACTTCAAAGACCTGCGCATCTCAGATTGCGAACTGTACAACAAACACAATCTAAGCAATACGACCGGTCGGAGCTGACTCCGACCGGTCGTTGACTATACTATCCGATCATTCGTATTCTATCGTGGCGACGGGCTTTTCACTGATGTCCCAAAGGACGCGGTTGACTCCGGGGATCTTGACGATCTGATCGCGCATTTTGCAGAGGACGGCAAACGGTATCTCCGGCACAGCGGCGGTCACGGCGTCAATCGTGTTGATCGCACGGATGATGACCGCCCATCCCATATAGCGCTTGCCTTGACCGTCAACGTATTTAATACCGGTCGACTGAAGGTCGGGAATCACGCAGAAATACTGCCAGGGCGTTTCGGGGAGTTTTCCGATCTCCTCTCGAACTATCGCGTCGGCTTCGCGAAGCGCCTCGAGGCGGTCGCGGGTTATCGCGCCGGTGCAGCGGACGCCGAGTCCGGGGCCCGGGAACGGCTGACGGTAGACCATGCCGTGCGGGAGCCCGAGGACCTCGCCGACGACTCTGACTTCATCCTTGAAAAGGAGCTTAACGGGTTCAACGAGCTCAAAATCGAGCTCCGGCGGCAGACCGCCGACGTTGTGGTGCGCCTTTACTCCGTCGCTTTCGAGTATATCCGGGTAGATAGTGCCTTGAGCGAGGAACTTGATGCCGTCCAGCTTTGCAGCTTCCTCGGCGAAGACGTCGATGAACTCCTTGCCGATGATCTTGCGCTTGGTTTCCGGATCGGAAACGCCCGCGAGCTTATCAAGGAAGCGGTCGACGGCGTCAACGTAGATGAGGTTGGCGTTCATCTGATCGCGGAACACCTTGATTACCTGTTCCGGCTCACCCTTGCGGAGTAGACCGTGATTGACGTGAACGCAGGTAAGCTGCTTGCCTATCGCCTTGATCAGCAGAGCCGCGACCACGGAGGAGTCGACGCCGCCGGAGAGAGCGAGAAGGACTTTCTTGTCGCCGATCTGTTCGCGCAGCTCTTTGATCTGCTGCTGAATGAACTGTTCGGCGAGTTCTTTCGTTTCGATTCTTTTCATTTCTGCAGGACGCACGTTTCCGCTCATTTATCTCTACCCCTTTATTAAAAATATGGACGAATTATACCACATTCAAAACGCCGTTTCAATAGAAACGGCGCGATTTTTTGTAAAAATTTTACACAATTATCGTCTTGAAGTTTACGTAGAAGACTTTACCCGGTTTCGAGCCTTTCGGCTTTCTTACGTTGCGGATTTCCGTGTAGTCAACCGAAACCTTCGTGCCTTCGGCGGATTTGCTGTGCGCGGCGGCGATTTTCGCAGCCTCGTAAACGGCGGTTTCGGTCGGTTCCCTTCCCTCAAGGCGAAGCACGACGTGAGCGCCGAAGCTTTCCCTGACGTGGAACCATAAATCGCTGTTTGATGCGAAACGCATGGTCAGCGCGTCGTTCTGGAGGTTGTTTTTCCCGTAATAGACCTTGAAACCGTCGGAAGTGGTAACGCACTCAAAAGAGAATTCCGGCCTTTTGGCGGGCTTTTTGGCGTTTTTGGAAGGCGCGGGACGCAGATACCCCTCGGACACGAGCTCCTCGCGTATACGCGAAATATCCTCGGAAGTTTCAACGAGCGTGAGCTCGTCCGCTACCGAGCGGAGCCATTCGATCTCCGCTTCGCCGAGTTCGAGCTGTTCGGCAAGCTTTTTCTTTCTGGTATAGCTTTTGCGGTATTCGCGGAAATACTTCTGCGCGTTGCGCTGCGGAGAAAGAGCGCTGTCGAGCGGGATATGTATCTCGTTATAGTTATCGTAATAGTTTTTGACTACGGCGACGGACGATCCGGGATTTATCTCGTGCAGATAGGCGTTAATCAATTCGCCGCGCACGCGGAGTTCTTCAGCGTTTTCGCATTCCGCGAGTTCCCTGCTCTGCGCCGCGGCTTTTCTGACCGCCCGCTCGATGCTGCGCGAGACGAGCCGCGAAAGCTCGGAAGTACGCTGCTTCAGCCGCTCGGCGCGGTCGCGTTCGTAATAGAAGAAATCGAGCAGTTCAGACGGACTGTCGAACCTTTTGATTTCCATCGCGACGCCGTAAACGGACGGCGAAAAGAAAGAGAAATCCGCCGCGGTCCCGTCGGCGCGGCACACAACTGAAGGATTCCCGCCGTTTTCGAGCTTCGAAAGCAGACTGCCGAGTTCCGCGTATACTTTTCCGGCGTCAGCGTGCGACGCGGGAGTTTCGGCGTCGCCGGAGGCTCTGAACGCGATTTCCCTGCAGACTATCGGAGAAAAGCCTGCGATGTTATGCAGCAAAGCGTCCGAAAGCGATTCGTCGGACGCGGACAGGATCGACGACAGAGATTCCCCGGTAAGCAAATACGGATCGGCTTTATTCTGCGCGGGCGGCATAGCGTATGGCATACCGGCGATTATGCAGCGGACGGCGTCCGGATCCGCGCCGGAATGCTTGACGGATTCGATTATCCTTCCGTCTCCGTCGGTGAACAGGATATTGCTGCTGCGCCCCATTATTTCGGCGACGACGCGGCGTTCGACCTTATCGCCCATTTCGTCGGTACAATCGAATTTAAGCGTAATGACGCGCTCCATACCGGGCTGCTCGGCGACGACGAATCTGCCGCCTATGAAAAGCTTACGGGCGAGCATACAAAGCGTCGGCGCCTGCTTCGGATTATCCTTTGAATGCTCGGTAAAGTACACGGCGGGACTCGCCGACGAAGCAGATATACGAAGCTTCATGTTTTCGCGGAATCCGCGCAGGAAAAAGACGAACTCGTCGCGTTCGGGCTGGTAGACTTTATCCACCTTCGCACCCGCGGCGCGCTCGTTCAGTTCGGCGCATATTAACTTCAAAAACGCAGCGTCAAGTGCCATTTCAAATCCTTAATATAGAGTCTTAATTACGTTTCCGCGCTCGGAGAGAACGAACTTGACCATAGTGAATTCCTCCTCAAGGCGCGACTTCAGTTCCGGTATAATAGGATACTCCGTTTCATAGTGCCCGCCGTCGATCAGCGTCAATCCGCTGTCTTTTGCGTAAATGAACTGGTGATGCTTCACGTCGGCGGTAACGAAAGCGTCGGCACCGGAATTCATCACGAGCTCCGCGAAGTCGCCGCCGCTGCCGCCGATAACGGCGACCACGGAGATCTTTTTGTCGCCGGCGACGTACCTCACCGCGTCGCATCCGAGCGCGTCTTTCACGCGCAAGGCGAGCCATTCGGGCTCAACGGGTTCTTCAAGGAAGCCGATGCGTCCGCAGTTGCCGTTTTCACCGGTGCCTTCGATTTCGCGGATATCCGTCAGTCCGAGCTTTTTTGCCAGCGTCTCGCCCACTCCGTCGTCGGCGGCGTCGAGATTGGTGTGCATACATATCGCGGAAATACCGGCTCTGACGAGCGAATACGCGCGTTTTGAAACGTAATCCTGAGGCGTGAAGCGTTTGACGTTCCCGAAAACGACGGGATGATGGCTTATGATAAGCTGCGCTTTCTGCTCGACCGCCTCGGCGATAACCTCCTCGGTGATATCGAGCGCCAGTAGCGCTTTTGTAACGTTGACTTCTTCGTCGCCCGCTATGAGTCCGACGTTGTCAAAGCCCTCGGCGAGTTCAGGCGGGGCCGCTTTCCATAAGAAGTTGAGTATTTCTCCGACAGAAGCCATTACAGTTCCTCCAAACGTGTATTTATCCTGCTGATTAAGCGATTGATAACGTCAGCCTCGCCGTCGTTCTTTCTTTCGGCACCGATGAGACGCTTTTCCAGTGCGCTTCGCTTCTTGACGAGAAGCGCCCTCACGGCTTGCGCTTCACCCTCGAAGTATCCTCCGATCTCGGCTTCTTCGGGAACGCAATCGCGTTTTCCCCCAGTATATACGGCGGCAATCACCTCGTACGGCTTGCCGTCTTCAATGACGGCGCCTTCCCTCTTGATGAAGAATCCCGATGAAGCGAGATACCGGCGCAGTTCCGGCGAAGTCGTCATCGGCTGAAGAACGAGGCGCACGGACGGTTTCTTAACCCACGGCGCGGCTTCGATTATTGACGCGATAAGCTCGCCGCCCATACCCGCGACTATTATCTGATCGACTCCGGCGTTTTCCATGCCGGCGAGACCGTCCGCGAGGCGTAGCTCGATCCTATCGGCCAGCCCGAGCTTCACGGAAAGCTCCTCCGCTTTAGAAAGCGGACCGGCGTTTACGTCGCTCGCGATAACGCGTTCGGCGCGGCCGGAAAGCACGAGCGCCGCGGCAATCTTGCCGTGATCCGTGCCGATATCGGCGGCTAAGCGGCATTTTTCGGTAAAAGAAAAAACGTATTCAAGTCGCGGCGGCAGTTTCATCTGAATTCCTCCGATGTTTTACAAGACTATTATAGCATAATGCGCCTGCGCTTTCAATAAAAAAATACACAAAAAAAGCCGCCGTTCAGGCGGCTTTCGGCAGGGTTTGATTATTCTCCTATAAGAGCGTTGATTTCGTCAATGAGCGCGTCGCAATCGGCGCCGTGAACCATACAGGCCTGCTCGATGGTTTCGCTTCTTGCGCCGGGGCAACCGAGACAATGCATTCCTATGCCGAAAAACAGCTCCGCAGTATCGGGATACTTATCAAGAACGGTTCCGATAACCCAATTCTTATCAACCATAATTGCACTTCCTTTCCTTTGTGTAGTAATATTATACCACACTGTTTCAAAAAAGTAAATGCGTTCCGAAAAAAACGGAACGCATTTATTCTACCTTGTAAGCAAATCTATGCTACTTGGTATGGAGAGCAATTATTACTGCTGCTCTCTGCTCTTGGCAAAGCACTCGCTGCACAGAACCGGTCTGTCGTCGCGGGGCTGGAAAGGAACTCTGGCAACACCGCCGCACTGAGAGCAGGTCGTCTCGAACATCTCTCTGCTTGCGCTCTTGCGCTTAGCTCTGCATTCCTTGCATCTGGAGGGCTCGTTCTGGAACCCTCTCTCCGCGTAAAACTCCTGCTCACCGGCGGTGAACACGAATTCGGCTCCGCAATCTTTGCATACCAAGGTCTTGTCTTCGTACATGTTTCTCCTCCAAAAATAATTGGTTTTTGCTCAAAATCGGACGTGAACCGGAAGTAATGAAGAAGTTCAATTCCCATCTGGGCACTCTCTGCTTGTTGTCAAGCTTACTAATAATATACCCGTTAAGAACTTTTGTCAAGTAATTTTTAATAAAATATGAAAAAAATGTGTAGAAAATCAACGAATTATCAGTAATATCGGCGTTGATTCGCAATCCTAAAGCTGAAAAGAACAAAATTATTAAGCGGAAAATTGAAAAATACTCTTGCTTTTTCACCAAAGCTGTGATAGACTATATGCCGTTGACCGAATCCGGGTGTAGCTCAGCTTGGTAGAGTACTTGAATGGGGTTCAAGGGGCCGCTGGTTCGATTCCAGTCACTCGGACCATCGGGTGTCCGCGCATTACAACGCGGATACCCGATTTTTATTATAATACGCAACGACAAATCAATGATTATGAGGTGAACGATATGAAACTGCCCACTTCTCTTATTAAGAGAATTGACTTTTACTCTTCCAAAATCAAAAACAACGAGAGACTTTGCGAACTTTACCGAAACTGCTGCGCAAGCACTCTTGAAACCGCCGTCCGTAAATGCGACGACGGAACGTACTTCGTGCTTACCGGCGATATACCGGCGATGTGGCTGCGGGATTCATCCGCCCAGGTATATCATTACGTCGCCCTCGCGAACGATCCTGAAATCGCCGAAATTATCGAAGGCGTGATCAAACGACAATTTATGTATATCAGGATAGATCCGTACGCCAACGCGTTCAATCAGGAACCTAACGGCGAAGGCCATACTGAGGATCTGCCGAAAAACAATCCTTGGGTGTTTGAACGCAAATATGAGGTCGACTCCCTCTGCTATCCCATTCGCCTGCTTTATTCATATTACAAGCAGACCGGCAAAACCGAAATAATAAAGAACGAACTTGAATCCGTAATGCGTATCATTATCGATCAGTGGAGGATCGAGCAGCGGCACGAAGAGAATTCGCCTTATTACTTCATTCGTCTCGAAGACGGACTCACCCCGGACGACTTTCCGTACGGCGGCAGAGGCGCGCCCGCAGCGTATACCGGTATGACGCGTTCCGCCTTCAGACCGAGCGACGACGACTGCGTTTACGGTTATCTAACCGCTTCCGAAATGTTTGCAACTGTCGTTCTCGGTTACGCCGCGGAAATGCTCCGCAGCGTTTGCGGCAACGAATCGCTCGCGTCCGAATGCGACGCGCTACGAAATGAAATAGACGACGGGATACGGAACTACTGCATCGTTGAGCACGAAAAATACGGCAGGATCTACGCGTGCGAAACCGACGGAATGGGCCGTTACTCCATGATCGACGACGCAAACGTGCCCAGTCTGCTGTCTATACCGTATATAGGATATTCCGCCGCCGACGATGAGATTTATCTCAACACCCGCCGTTTCCTGTTAAGCGCGGATAACCCTTATTACTACTGCGGTAAATACGCCAGAGGCATCGGTTCGCCGCACACCCCTCATAATTATGTGTGGCATATGTCGCTTGCAATGCAGGGTTTGACCTCTAACGACGACGTCGAAAAACGCGAAATGCTCGATATGATCGTTTCCACCGACGCCGGAAAACGTCACCTTCACGAAGGATTCGACGTTGACAATCCATGCAACTACACGCGTGAATGGTTCACCTGGCCGGAAGCGCTGTTCGCCGAGTTTGTTGAAAAATGCATAGACGGCGGTATTATATAAATATGAATGCGTTTTTCCGCTCCGGCGTGAGCATAATAATACAAACGCATTTTTTCAAATGATTATAAAAATGTCTTGATATTATCATCATAATTTGATATACTTTCTTTGAATATACAGTTATAATCTTACAGCGTCTGTTTAACCGGAGGAGCAAATGAAGCTGTTAAGGAAGATATTCCCGAAATACGCGGTCATTCCCCTTTGGACCGTACTGGGTTTCAATATGCTTGCCTATTACCTGCCGAAGCTGCTTTTACTGCTCGGCGTTATCGGTCCTCCGCATATGCTTGCGGAAGATACGACGGCAAACGTAAATTTGATATTTCTCGGCGTTGACGTCCCGCTCGTTCCCGTATTCATAATCATATACGTGCTTTCGTACGTGCAATGGGTCGTCGGCTTCACGCTTATCGCAAGGGAGAGCGAAGAACTCTGCTATCGCTTCATGACCGGAGAGATCATCGCGAAGTTCATTTCTCTGACGGTATTTATACTCTACCCGACGATGATGACGCGGCCGGAAATAACGCAGACCGGTCCGTTTTATACGCTTGTCGGCTGGATGTATTTCATCGATACTCCGATGATCAACCTCTTCCCGTCGCTCCATTGCCTCGAAAGCTGGATGTGTTTCCGAGGGTCGCTCCATCTGAAAGGTATCAGAAAGTGGTACGCGCCGGTTTCCTTCGTATTCACGATGCTCGTGTTTGCTTCAACCGTACTGATACACCAGCACGTTCTGATAGACATACCGGCCGGCGTGCTGGTCGCCGAGATCGGCCTTCTCATCTGCCGCTTGACACGCGCAGACCGGATCTTTGCGTCCATTAACAAAAAGCGCCTCGCAACAGACGCCCGAAAGGAAATGTCACTTGAGCAATAGCCCGACTAACGAAAGCGAGAACGACGTAAAGCAACAGCGCGGCTCTCACCGCGTTCTGTGGTCTATTCTCTTTATAGTCATAGCGGCGCTCAGCGTGGTTGCCGTAACTTCCTTCAACCGCAACTTTCATTTCAGCGAGTTTTTCAAAAGCGCCACCTCCGCTTCTGCTCCGTGGATCGTCGCGGCGGTATGCGGCACGTTTGGATATATTCTGTTTGAAGCGCTTTCGCTGATGTATATATGCCGTTCCTTCGGATACGGAAGACGCCTGAAAAGCGGACTGCTCTACTCTTCAACCGGATTCTACTTTTCATCGATAACGCCGTCCGCGACCGGCGGTCAGCCTGCGCAGGCGTACGTAATGATAAAGGACGGTATCCCCGGAGTATTCGCCGCGATCGCGCTTCTCGTCAACCTGCTGATGTACACTCTTTCAATCGCGGTGCTCGGCATCTTCGCTTTTATCGCACGGCCTTCGCTGTTTATGAAGTTCAGCGTTGTGTCCCGTATTATGATAATCGTCGGCACCGTCATACAGTTCACCCTCGCGTTGCTGGTGCTTATACTTTTGAAAAACAAAAAACTCCTTCACGGCATCGGCAGACGGCTGATCCACTTCATAGCGAAGCTGCATATCATACGCGACGAGGACAAGCTGCAAAACACCTTCAGCGACAAAATGGCTGAATACGACAAATACGCGGAGTATCTCCACGGCAAGCGTCCGATGATGGCCAAAGTGCTCGGAATAAACATTTTGCAACGCGCTTCGGTCATCTCGGTAACGATGTTTACGTTCATCGCGCTGGGAGGACGCGGAGCCGAGATATTCAATATCTTCGTAATGCAGATCTACGTTCTGCTTGGTTCGACCTTTGTGCCGATACCCGGCTCGATCGGCGTTACGGACTATCTGATGATTGACGGTTTCAGCAATCTTATAAAAAAATCGCCTGTAACGCCGGGAACGCTCGAGCTTTTGAGCCGAACGCTTTCATTCTACATCTGTGTGTTCGCATGCGGACTGTTTATGCTTTACATCTATTTCAAGGGGAGAAAAAACAATGATAGGAATATATGACTACACCGTCATACTGACGTATCTGTCGCTGGCGTCCGCTACGCTCGGCACGATTATATCCCTGACGGGCAACGGCCATCCGTACATAGGGGCGTTCTTTTTGCTGTTCTGTGGACTCTGCGACGCGTTTGACGGAAAGGTAGCGAGAACAAAAAAGGACCGCACTGACAGCGGGCGCAAGTTCGGAATACAGATCGATTCGCTTTCCGACGTCGTCGCTTTCGGCGTTCTTCCCGCCTGCATCGGATACGCGGCGCTTAACACCTCCCCGCTTTTCCGCGGTATATATCCGCAGGCTTCCGCGGTCGAACCTCCCGCGATTTTTAAAGAGCTTTTCGGCGGAGTCGAATGGTATTTCATCGCGCTGAAAATCGCCATTATCGCCGTACTCGTGCTTTTCTCGCTCGCGGCTCTGATACGCCTTGCATATTTCAACGTCAAAGAAGACGAGCGCATGCAGACCGCACCGGATTCCCCGACGACGTATACCGGACTTCCCGTAACTTCGTCCGCCCTCATCTTCCCCACCGTTCTCCTTCTGCGCTATATCTTCGACCTCACGCTCGGCGTCGATTTGACTCCCCTGTATTTCGTTACTATGCTGATTACAGGTTATCTCTTCCTTGCGAAGTTCAGCTTCAAAAAACCGACGATGAAGCAGGTGTTGATAATGGTCGCCATCGGCGCCATCGAGTTTATTGCGATATCTATACTGCTTATCTTCAATTAAGGAAGTGAGCCGTCATGGGCGAAAGCAAATCCGTAAGAATCCTTTATAACAACGCATTCGGCCGTCTGTGCTTGAAAATTATCAAGCGCAGATGGCTTTCGCGTCTTTGCGGCAAATATCTGGATTCCCGCCTCTCCAAGCATTTGATTAATAAGTTCGTCACGAAGAACAACATAGACTTGTCGCAGTACTACGCCGATGATTTCAAATGCTTCAACGACTGCTTCTGCAGACAGATACGCGAAGGATACCGTCCGATTGATACGGATCCTCACTCGCTTATTTCGCCGTGCGACGGACTGCTGACTGCTTACAGCATAAGCGGCGATACCGTGCTTCCGGTCAAGCAAAGCAGATACACGGTATCCTCCCTGCTCCGTGACGATAATCTCGCGCGAAGATTCGAAGACGGTCTGTGCCTCGTATTCCGTCTCTGTGTTGATAACTATCACCGCTACTGTTATTTCGACGGCGGCAAAAAAGACGATAACGTCTTTATCCCCGGATTTCTGCATACGGTAAGGCCTACGGCGCTTGAAGCGCTGCCCGTGTTTATCGAGAACTGCCGCGAATACACTCTGATGCACACCGAAAACTTCGGAGACGCCGTGCAGATAGAGGTCGGCGCCATGCTCGTCGGCAAGATCGACAACTATCACGGCGTTCACGAATTCAGCCGCGGCGAAGAAAAAGGGCGTTTCTTATACGGAGGAAGCACCGTAATTCTCCTTCTCGAAAAAGGATGCGCTTCAGTTGACGGGGCGTTTAAGCTCGATTCCGGAGAAGAGATCCCGGTCGTGATGGGACAACGCATCGGACGCTCGTGTCAAAATGAGTAGATTTTTATATAAAGTTGTATAATCGTCATATAATTACACATCCGGTATTGCTATAATGCAGTCGTAAACTGAATACTCTTCCGGCCCGGGAGAAGCGCGGTGAGAATCCGCCGCAACAGCCATTACCGTATCTGACGGAAACGTCACAAGTCGGGTCGCCTACCGGAAGAGAGTTCGGCTCCGTTTTATCGGAGAACGCTTTTGGGCAGCGAAGAGCGTGAACATTCCGCCGATTCAATCGGTCTTGTTTTGTTATACGCCTTTTCTGCTCAAACAGCGGAAAAGGCTTTTATAAATGGAGGAAAAAACAATGAAACACATCAAGAGAATCCTGACCGTTCTGCTCGCCCTCGCTATAGTTACAGCCGCGCTGCCTATGGCGGTATTTGCCGGCGCGCAGCATCAGATGACCGTCACTCTTCGCATCGAAGGTGCGGCGCAGAACTTTTACTATGATACGCTGACTATTCAATATTCCTCGGCGAACCTCACCGTTCAGGATCTGATCATATACGCCGACAATAACAGCGACGCCATTACCGTCGTCGGCGCGACCGGGTCCGCCCCGTATATAACGGACATCAACGGCGACGTTGCCGGCGCGATGGGCGGGTATTCCGGATGGCTCTACACCGTGAACGGCGAGGAGCCGCCCGTCGGAGTCAACAATTACAATCTGAAAGAAGGCGACAGCGTCGTCTTCTACTACGGCGATCCTTACGGAGTCGGTATGCAGTACCCTGTTCCCGACGTTTCCGATATCGCGAACGGCGTTATCCGCTTCACGAGCATGGATACAACTTATGATTCCGACTGGAACCCCGTTGTTTCCGAAAACCCCGTTGCCGATATGACCGTCGTCTTCGGCGGCGAAACGCCCGTTACTTACGTTACCGACAAAGACGGAAAGATCACAATAGAGGAACAGTATCTCACCGCCGGCGAGCATTCTCTCTCGATCGACAAAAAGGGCGACAAGGGCGTTCCGCTCGTCCTGCGCCTCGCGCCCGACTATAAAGTTTCCGTACCCGAGAAACCCAAAACGATGACCGTCAAGCTTCGCATCGAAGGCATAAACGAAAACCTTTTCTATGACGACGTCACGGTATCGTACACGTCCGATAGTCTCACTGTTCAGGATATGATCGTCTACGCCGACGAACAGAACGAAAATCTGACCGTAGTCGGAGCCGACGGCGCCTCCCCTTACATTACAAGCATCAACGGTGACGCCGCGGGCACCTTCAGCGGCTGGGACGGCTGGCTGTTCACCGTCAACGGAATCGAAGCCGCAACCGGAATAAACGGCGTCAATCTCGCAGACGGAGACTCAGTCCTTTTCTACTACGGCGATCCCTACGGAGTCGGTATGCAGTACCCTGTTATCGACGCAGCCGAAATCGACAGCGGAGTTATCCGCTTTACCAGCAACGACACGACGTATGACGGCGACTGGAATCCCATCGTTACCGCCAACCCGGTCGTCGGTATGACGGTCACCATCGGAGAGGTCACGTTCACCACCGACGAAGATGGGAAAATCGCATTTGACAACGCTCTCCTGCCCGCCGGCAAGTACTCGATCTCTATTGACAAAAAAGCCGAAAACGGTCTGCCGCTCATCCTCCGTTTCGCTCCCGACGCCGAGATCGACATCCCCGAGCTTCCCGCGGCAAACATCCTCCCCGGCGATATGGACGACGACGGCGAGATTACCGTCAACGACGCTTTAAGGGTTCTTCGTATAGCCGCAAAGCTTGTTCCCGTCACCGGTGAAGCGCTCGCGATCTGCGATATGGACGGCGACGGCGAGATCACCGTCTCCGACGCGCTCTACGTCCTGCGCATCGCCGCGAAGCTTATTCCCGCTCCCGGCGGCCAACAGCCCGGCGGTGACGAACCCGGCACGGGCAAACCCGACTCCGGTCTGACCGGCGTAATGCACGGCGACACCGAAAGAGTTATAAAATAATCTGACGGAGTCCGACTTGAAAAAGACGCTTTTCAAAAAATGTATAGCATGCCTGCTGCTGATACTCGTTATCGCGGCAGGCTTTGCCTTGCCCGCAAGCGCGTATTCATCACAAGGCTCAAAGCTCTTTTCCCTGCTCGCGAACGAAGGCGGATCGCTTCAGGGATATATTGATAACGTTCTTTCGAAAAACGTCGGTACGCACGACGCGGACTGGCTGTTCATCGACCTTATGAGGCACGACGGTTCGCTGAACGGAAACAAATACGCGGCAGCGCTTGACGCTTATACTTCCGCAAACGCCCTGACCAAACCCACCGATTATGAACGTATCGCGATTGCTTACACGGCCGCCGGAATTTACAACGATTTTGTCGGATCCGCCCTTGAAGCGGAATTAAAAAACAACACTATAAACGCCTTGTTCTTTGAATTGATCCTTCTTGATTGCGGAGGATACGAAAGCACCAAGAACAAAAGAGAAGGCTTGATAGATGAAATACTCGGCAGCCAGATGTCCGATAACGGCTGGACTCTTTCCGGCCCGTCGGACGTCGATATGACGGCTATGGCACTTCAGGCGCTTGCTCCGTACAAAAGCAGAAGCAACGTTGCGTCCGCTGTAGAAAGAGCCCTCGGCTTCCTTTCCGGGAAACAAACCGACAACGGAGATTTCCGCGGCTTCCGGAACACGCTCAGCTGCGAGAGTACCGCGCAGGTCATAATCGCCTTAACGTCGCTCGGCATTGATCCCGCATCCGACTCGCGCTTTATAAAAAACGGCGCGACCGCTTACGACGGTCTTCGCCGCTATCAGCTTCAAGACGGCTCATACTGCCATGTAACGGAAATCGCAAAGCGGGATAATATCGCGACCGAGCAGGCGGCGCGCGCGATCGTCGCCGCTGAACGCTTCTCCTCCGGAAAGTCTTCGTTCTTTTCGTTCAAAAAGCCCGCCACAGCAGAGCCCGACCCGCCGTCCGTCGTAACTCCGGATCATGACTCTTCCGATGATAACCGTGACAACTCGGGCAATCAGGAAGCTTCACAGCCGGGAGGGTCAACGCCCGAAGGCGGCTCAGGCAACGGCAGCGACGGTACGGAGTCCGATTCCGAGGCCTCGTCCGATGAGGCCTCTTCCGGCCAATCGATCGGCGACAGCTCGTTTTACTCGTCCTCGGAATACTCGTCGGAATCAATTATCGGAAGCGTTTCTTCCGGTTCCGATCCAAGCGATACGACGGGCAACGTCTCTTATAAGTTCTACGTTTGCGGCGCGATAGGGCTTCTTTTCGCGGCCGTCTGCGTGATTCTTGCGATCAAGAAAAAAGCGTCGCTAAAGAATGTCATACCTATCGCCGTAGTCGCGATCCTGCTCATCTGCGGCGTTCTGCTTCTCAACTTCACTTCCGTCAAAGATTACTATTCCGTCAACTTGAGCAGCGCCGGTGAAGGTGACAATACCGTCACTATCAGCATCAGCTGCCGCATACTCGAGGGTGTTGAAGAGAACATACCCGAGGACGGATACATCCTCAAGCCGACTAAATACGTTATCAATGAAGGCGACACGGTCTTCGACGCACTGCTCGCGGTAACCCGCGCAAATCAGATAAAAATCAATTACACGGGCAACGCCGGAGGGGTTCTGAGCGTATACGTAAGCTCAATCGCGGGTTTCTCGGAGATGCAGTACGGCGCTTTGTCCGGTTGGATCTACCGCGTGAACAAATACACTCCGGACGTCGGCTGCGGCAGCTACGATATCAAGGACGGCGACGTTATCGAATGGGTTTACACCCTCGATCTCGGAAAGGACGCTGAAAACGGATGACCGATATCAAACGCCTTCACCCGACGGCTCTTTTCATATACTTTCTGACGGTAATACTGCTGCCGATGTTCGTGCTCGACCCGGTTATACTCGCCCTATCTCTGCTCGGGGCAACGCTTTGCCTCATATGCGTCAGAAAAAGCGGAGAAAAAAGCGGAATACTGCTCTATTCCCTCCTCTTCTTCGGGATAACCGTTATAAACCCGCTTATTTCGCACAACGGCGACACCGAGCTGTTTTTTATCAACAACAAGCCGGTAACGCTTGAGGCCGTCATATACGGCGCGGTCTCGGCGGTAATGATAATCGGAATACTGATCTGGTTCCGTTCGTTTTCCGCGGTAATGACCGGTGAAAAGCTGCTGTATCTTGTCGGAAGCGTGCTTCCTAAGACTTCCGTCATACTGTGCTCCGCGCTGCGGTATATCCCGCTTTTCAAAAAGCAGCACGAAAAGATCAGAGCTGCGCAGACGGCAATGGGACTTTATACCGCCGATAACATCACGGACAAGCTGAAAGGCTCCGCGCGCGTGTTTTCGATACTCACCACCTGGTCGCTCGAAAACTCGATCGACACCGCCGATTCAATGAAAGCGCGCGGCTACGGATTGAAGCACAGGACGTCATTCACTCTTTATAAGTATCACGCTTCGGATATAATCTTCACGATAATAACCGTACTTCTCGCCGCTTCGGCGATAACCTTCGCCGCGGTCGGCGGACTGTCAATGCAATTCTATCCGAACGTCGCGCTTCCCGAAACGACAACGCTGATAGTCGCTTCATATATTTCCTACGGGGCGCTTGCGCTTCTGCCCGCCGTCCTGGAGATAACGGAGATACTCAAATGGAGATACTTAACGTCGAGAATCTGACATTTAAATATCCGAAATGCGACCGCGAGGCGCTAAGCGACGTTTCGTTCAGCGTAAACGCCGGAGATTTCATTGTGCTTTTCGGTGAGACGGGCTGCGGCAAAACCACGCTTCTGCGTATGCTGAAACGCGAGCTTTCACCTGCCGGCGAAAAATCCGGCAGCATACTTTACAAGGGCACCGAGCTTTCCGGCCTTGACGCCAAAACCGCCGCGACCGAAATCGGCTTCGTTATGCAGAAGCCGGAAACTCAAATCGTCACCGACAAGGTATGGCACGAACTTGCGTTCGGACTTGAAAGCGCGGGAGCTTCAAAAAGCGCGATAAACCGCCGCATCAGCGAAATGGCGAGCTACTTCGGCATCGGCAACTGGTTCCTGCGCGACGTATCCGAGCTTTCCGGTGGTCAGAAGCAGCTTCTCAACCTCGCTTCCGTTATGGTAACGCAGCCGAAACTCCTGCTTCTCGACGAACCGACGAGCCAGCTCGATCCTATCGCCGCGTCCGAATTCATATCGACTCTTGCCAAACTCAACCGCGAGCTTTCTCTGACGATAATCATTTCCGAGCACCGCCTCGAAGATCTCTTTCTCGCCGCGGACAAGGCGATAGAGCTTAAAGACGGCAGGCTTATCGCGTACGGAGAGCCGCGCTCTGTCGCCGCGGGAATGGACAAGAGCGACTCTATGGAAGCCGCGATGCCCTGCGCGGTGCGCGTCTGCAAGGCGCTCGATGCGGACTGCGAATACCCGCTGACCGTCAAGGAAGGCCGCGCGTTTATAGAGAAATACGGCAACGAAACCAAAGAACTGCCCGCGCCGGAGCGTACTTCCGGCGAAGAAGCGCTGCGTTTTTCACGCGTCTTCTTCCGCTACGGAAGAGAGCTTCCCGACGTGCTCTGCGATCTCGATCTTTCCGTGAAAGAAGGCGAAATATACTGCCTCCTCGGCGATAACGCCTCAGGTAAAACGACGGCACTATCCGTCGCGGCGGGACTGCTTAAAGCCTATTCCGGCAAAGTCGAGGTTTTCGGCAAAAAGATTTCCGCCTATAAAAGCGGAGAGCTATACAAAAACTGCGTCGCGATGCTGCCGCAGGACGTGCAGACGGTCTTCCTGCATGAAACGATACGCGATGACCTCGCAGAAATAAGCGAAGAACTCTCTTCGCTCCCGTTCGACGTGACGCCTTATCTGGATAAGCATCCTTACGACCTGAGCGGCGGCGAACAGCAGCTCTGTGCGCTCGCGAAAACGCTTCTGCTCAAGCCGCGCCTGCTTCTGCTCGACGAGCCGACGAAAGGCGTCGACGCCGCGGCGAAAAGGCGCGTGATCGAAATACTCCGCAAGCTAAAATCAGACGGCGTGACTACTCTGCTCGTCACGCACGACGTCGAATTCGCCGCCTCCTGCGCGGACAGATGCGCCTTGTTTTTCAACGGCTCCGTCGCCGCAGTCGAAGACCCCGAAACCTTCTTCTCGGAAAACAACTTTTATACGACCGCCGCAAGCAGAATGAGCCGCGGGCATTACGACCGCGCCGTAACCGCGGACGACGTCGTGAAGCTTTGCAGAATAAACGGAAGGAAGCCGGCATGAGAAAGAAGCTCTCGATCGCGATCCTGCTGCTTTCCGTACCGATAAGCGTACTGCTCGCGGCGACCGTCTTTTCCGATAAGAGTTACGCCTATCTCTCGCTCGTTATCGTCGTCATATCGCTCGCGGCGCTCTTCATTTCGTTTGAGAAAAAAGAAAACAGCGCAAGGCAGCTTATCGTGATCTCGATAATGTGCGTGCTGTCGATCGTGGGACGGCTCGTTTTCGCGGTCATACCCGCGTTCAAGCCGGTAACGGCGATAATAATACTGCTGTCGATGTATTTCGGCGGCGAAGCGGGTTTTATCTGCGGCGCGATGACCGCGCTGATATCGAACTTCTACTTCGGGCAGGGCCCGTGGACGCCGTATCAGATGCTCGCGTGGGGACTCGTCGGACTCTTCGCCGGCCTGCTCGCCCCTCTGCTTCGCAGGAATCTGATAATTACCTGCGTTTACGGCGCGCTGTCGGGTGTGATATTCTCGCTGATAATGGATATTCAAACGGCGATGTGGTACACGAACGAATTCAACCTCGCCGTATACGCGACGAAGATCGGCACTTCCCTGCCGTTCACGATAATTTACGCGGTATCGAACGTCATCTTCCTGCTGCTCCTCGCGAAACCTATAGGCAAAAAGATAGAGCGATTGAAGATCAAATACGGAATATAAATAAACAACAAAACGTCCGCCTGTGACCCAGGCGGACGTTTTTAATCTGTTGACCGAAACGGAACCTACGCAAGCTTCGCGGATATGCGGAGAACAATCAGCGCGTCGGCGACCGTAACTTTGCCGTCGCCGTCTTTGTCATAAAAGGCGGAGGCAATTCCCGGCGTGGGTTCAGCAAGCTTCGCAGCGACGCGAAGAACACGCAGCGCATCCGATACCGAATACTCAAAAGATACACTGGGTTCACCTGCCCATACTGCAGACGCGCTTGTGTGCGCGCTTTCAACATAAGGATTATCCTTAAGTAACTCGGCCGCGCCAACAGACGCTTCTTCTGTTTTTTCTTTCAGCGAAACGGCGAAAGTGATTCCTACGCGCGAAAGATAATCCGGTTTCACCTCTTCCTTCGGCACTTCTCCTTGCGCAGTGATTATCGAAAGCACGGAATCCCCATACGACTCGATCTCTATTTCCGGAAGTATATCGCGAAGATCAGGATAAGGATCGCCACCGGGGCCTTCATAAGTGTAATACTGCTCCTTCAGCGTTACTATCACTCGGCCGGGCGTTATACCGCCGAGCACCGGTCTCGCCGCAAAGAGATACTGATTATCGTTCAGAATTGCCATCGCCTCTAGGACTGCTTCGCGAGTTTTTTCACGAAGTTTAACGCGATATACAGTCCTTTGCTTGCCGTAATTCTTCGGCGGAACGATCTCGGTATCGGTTGCCGGATATCTGCCGGTCAGTTCGTATTCTTCAATATCCAGCTCGGGAAACAACTCGGTAATATCCCCGATGAATATGCCCTTCAGATACAACCTGAGTTCTCCGGGATGAAAGACAGTGTTTTCATAGTTTTTATACCACTGATCCTCCAGAGGCGTAAAACCATCGCCTTCCGCAAACGCCGTCACGGGAACGACCGCCGCCATAAGCGCAAAACAAAGCACTACCGCAATCAAGCGTTTGAACAGTCTTTTCATAATTATCACTCCTTTCTTAATAATCAATATCGTTAAAGGATGGTGCACCGTCCGATAACTCTAATACTTCTTATCTATGACCAAATAGCACAATCCGCCCTTTTTATCAAGACAAACCTCCACTTTACCCTCTTCAACCGCAAAAGTAATATAGCGTTTCCCGCTTAAAAAATAATCTGAAATATCGGCGTTCTCGAGCACGTCCATTGCGATATCCGTATCAGCTACAACGCTTTTTGCAATTTCAACGGCTTTTTTCTTGCTTATTACATTAGCGAAATGTGATTGGTTTTGATTAACACTCGAGTCATATCTCATCAAGCCGCCTGAAAGAGCGTCGACCGAAACCGTGCTGCCGTCGGATCCGACGTAACGGTCGATGACGTAACTGCTGCCGGAATCGACGACCGCGGTCGAGCTTTGATAATCAAAGGTCTTGTATTCGCCGTTTATGCGGTATGTGACCGCGGGCATATTATCCTTCACGAAATCGCCTTCGGGCTGCTCGGGGACGTCGCTGCCGGAGGGAGTTTCGGAGGATGACGCTGGATCATCCGGGCTCTCGGCCGAGGAGCCGCTCGGCGCTTCGCTGCCGCGGGAGCGGCTTTCGCCGCTTTGTTCCGACGAGGCGTTGTTTTCGCTATCAGGCTCGGAGCTGCTTTCCGGCTCGGAGCTGTCGGATTCGCTGCTGTCGACGGGAGCGACTATACCGGAATTGCCGCCGTTCGGGGCGACGAAGTTTTCGCTGCGGAAGGAACCGATCGCTTTCAGCGCGAGCGGCGTTCCGGCGGCGATCACGGCTATCGCGACCGCAGCAGCCGCCCACTTCAGCCACGGCCTTTTCACAAACGGCGTAACGCGCACGGCGCCCGCGCTTTGCGGGGCTTCGTCCGCCGCTTCGATAAGGTCAAAATCCATCAGCCCTATCGTTTCATTTATAAGCTCATAATTCATAATCCGCTTCCTCTTTCAAATACTCAGCGAGTGAATCCCGCGTGCGCTTGAGCATCATCTTGACCTTGCTTTTGCCGAAGCCACAGCGCTTGCATATCTCGTCTATCGAATCGTAATACCAGTATCGCCGGATGAATACGTTTCGTTCGGTCGTTCCAAGAGAGCGGACGAAATCCGAGATCAAGCTCGCAAGCTCGCGGGCGCCGACCTCTCCGTCTACGTCGCGGAAAGCCGCGATCTCGCCGAGCTCATCGAGCGAGCCGAGCGACTTCGGCAGGCGCTTTTTCGCGTTATTGCGCAGGCGCCTGTTCACCGAGGCGTTGCGGACGAGCATACCGAGATACGCTTTCAGGTTTTCCGGGCGTTTGGGAGGTATGCTGTTCCACGCGGAGAGAAGCGCGTCGTTGACGCATTCCTCGGCGTCGCGTTCGTCACCCAGCACGTTCTCCGCTATGTATCGGCAATAAGCGCCGTATTCCTTTTGCGCTTCCGCGACCGCGCTCTCATCTCTGTTCCAAAATAAAGCGACTATGCTCTTGTCGTTCACGCCGCACTCCATTCCCCTTTGCTGAAAGGCCTTTCACTCTAATACACAGAAAATACACTTGTTTGGTCACAAATTTTTCCGCTTTTTTATTATAGCATAAAAATAGTGAAATTGCGAGCTTGCCGCACATCAGCCGGTTTTGCGTAAAAAAAGACAGCCACGGCAAAGTGACTGTCTTCTGTTACGCTTTATTCTGCGACGCTTATTCCTCGTCGAAGGCGGTGAGGTCGGCGTAGGTCTCGCGGCGGATCGCGAGGCGGTCTTCGCCGTTCTCGATGACGACCATCGCCGGGCGCGGGTTGCGGTTGTAGTTCGACGACATCGAGTAGTTATACGCGCCGGTGGTGAAGACGGCGAGGATATCGCCGCGTTCGGGGCGCTGGATCTCGATATCCCTGCCGATGAGGTCGCCGCTTTCGCAGCACTTGCCCGCTATCGCGGCGTGGTAATCCGACGGGAAGGACGCTTTGTTCGCGACACAGGCGGTGTAACGCGCCTTATAGAGCGCGTAGCGCGGGTTATCGAACATTCCGCCGTCGACGCTGACGTAGTTGCGCACGCCTTCGATCTCCTTGACGCAGCCGACGGTGTAGAGCGTTATGCCGTTATTCGCAACTATCGCCCTGCCCGGCTCGAACATCAGGAACGGCTCGGGGAAGTCGTTTTCCTCGCAGAAGCGCTTGACGCGGGCCGCGACGGCGCCGATTATGCGGTCCGCGGAAAGCGGATCGTCCGACGGAACGTAGCGCACGCCGAAGCCGCCGCCGATGTTCAACTCAGGGAGCGTTACTCCGGTAAGCTCGCGGATATTCACGAGGAAGCGCATCAGCATTTCCGCCTCGTCCTCGAACGGCAGCACCTCGAATATCTGACTGCCGATGTGGCAGTCGATGCCCGCAAGCTCGATATGCTCGCTCGCGAGCGCCTTCAGCACGCCGGCGAGCGCGTCGCCCTTCTCGATCGAGAGGCCGAACTTGGAATCAACCTGGCCGGTCATAATGTATTCGTGCGTGCTCGCTTCGACGCCGGGGTTGGCGCGGACGAGCACCTTCACCTTTTTGCCGAGTTCGGCGGCGATACGCTCGATATCGTCGAGCTCGCTCATACTGTCGGAAAAGATCCTGCCGATGCCGCTTTCAATGGCGAGGCGCAGCTCGGATTCCGTCTTGTTGTTGCCGTGGAAGCAGATTTTCTCCGGGTTGACGTTAGCTTTCAACGCGGTATACAATTCGCCTCCCGAAACGACGTCGAGTCCGAAGCCGCAGGAGGAGACCGTCTTGCAGACCGCCTTGTTGCAGTTCGCCTTGCTCGCGAAGAGAATCATTCCCCTGCCGCCGTAATGCTTCTGAAGCGCGGCGGTGAACTCCGCGCAGGACGCCTTCACGCCGTCGAGCGACGTGACGTAAAGCGGTGTGCCGTACTTTTGCGCGAGCGCGACGGTGTCGGCGCCGGAGAACGCGAGGTGTCCGGCGGCGTTGACTTTTGCGTGATCGGATACGAACATTTTACTTCACCTTTTCTTCGATCATTGCGATCAGTTCGTTCTTCCCCGCGTCTTCAAAGGTTGAGAATTCAACGATCTTCACACCGGAGAGCTGTTTTATCGACTGCAGTTTTTCTATGTTCTCGGCGCGCTGGCGCTTGGAGAGCTTGTCGGCCTTCGTCGCCGCGACGACGTAATCGTAGCCGTAATAGTTGAGAAAGTCGAGCATCATGAGGTCGTCCGCGCTCGGCCCGTTGCGCAGGTCGATGAGCTGAAGCACGAGCCGCAGGTCGCGTTCGCTCTGCCAAAAAGCGTCCATCAGCTTCATCCATTTTTCCTTTATCTCTTTGGAGACCTTCGCGTAGCCGTAGCCCGGCAGGTCGACGAAACGGAGCTGCCCGTCTATATTGAAGAAGTTGACGGTGCGCGTTTTGCCCGGCTCGGAGCCGGTCTTCGCCAGCGATTTCCTGCCAAGAAGCTTGTTGATGAGCGAAGATTTGCCGACGTTAGATTTGCCGGAAAACGCGATCTCCGGCAGGTCGGACGCGAACAGCTGCGAAGGCGCGCCGCAGGAGGTCTCAAAGCATGCGTTCTGCCACTTTATCATTCGCTCACGTCCTTTTCAAGCGCGAGCGCGAGCACCTCGTCCATATGCGACACGGGGATGAACTCGGTCGCTTCCCTGACCGTTTTCGATATGTCCTCGAGGTCGGGCAGGTTATCTTTCGGGATTATAACGCGCTTTATGCCGTGGCGGTACGCCGCCATCGACTTCTCCTTCAGCCCGCCGATCTGCAGCACCCTGCCGCGCAGGGTTATCTCCCCCGTCATTGCGATGCCGCCGGCGACCTTGCGGCCGGAAAGCGCACTCGCGAGCGCAAGCGCGATTGTTATTCCGGCGGAGGGTCCGTCCTTCGGCACCGCGCCCTCGGGAGCGTGGATGTGTATATCCTTCGTCTTGTAGAAATCTTTATCTATGCCGAGCGCGTCGCAGCGGGAGCGGATGAAGTTGACCGCGGTGCGCGCGGATTCCTTCATAACGTCGCCGAGCTGACCGGTCAGTTCAAGCTTACCGCTTCCATCGAGCGCGCTGACTTCGACGGGAAGCAGCACGCCGCCGACGGAGGTCCAAGCAAGGCCGTTGACTGTGCCGACCGCGCCTTCGGAGGCGAAATCGCTCTCGCGGAACTTGCGCACGCCGAGGTAGCGGCCGACGGCTTTTTCGTCAATCTTAATGCGCTTGCCGTTCTCAAGGTACTCCTTCGCGGCCTTGCGGCAGACGGCTGCGAGCTCGCGCTCGACCTCGCGGACGCCGGCTTCGCGGGTGTAGAAGTCGATAATCTCGAGTATCGCGCCGTCGGTCACCGAGAAGACGGAACGGCTGAGGCCGTGGCGTTTCATCTGCTTCGGGAGCAGGTGTTTTTTCGCGATATTCAGCTTTTCCTCGCGGGTGTAGCTGTCGAGCTCGATGAGCTCCATTCGGTCGAGCAGCGGCGCGGGAATGCTGTCCGTCGTGTTCGCCGTGGTGATGAACATTACGTTGCTCAGGTCGAACGGCAGCTCTATATAGTGGTCGCGGTAGGCGTTGTTCTGCTCCGCGTCGAGCACCTCGAGCAGCGCGGCGGCGGGGTCTCCGCGGAAGTCGCTGCAGAGCTTGTCGACCTCGTCGAGAAGGATCAGCGCGTTGCTGCTTCCGGCGAGCTTGACGGCGTTCATGATGCGGCCGGGCATAGAACCTATGTAGGTCTTGCGGTGGCCGCGGATATCCGCGTCGTCGCGCACGCCGCCGAGCGAAATGCGCGCGTATTTGCGGTTAAGCGTTTTGGCGATGGACTTCGCCAGCGAGGTCTTGCCTACGCCGGGAGGTCCGACAAGGCAGATGGTCTGCCCTTTTATGTCCGGCGCGAGCTGCTTGACGGCGAGGAACTCAAGAATGCGCTCTTTGATCTTGTCGAGGCCCCAGTGGTCTTTGTCAAGCTGCTTCTTCGCGGCGGCGAGGTCGTTTTTCTCTTTAGTAAACTTATTCCACGGCAGGTCGATGACGGTGTCGAGGTAGGTGCGCACTACGGTGCCCTCATGCGAGCCGACCGGCATTTTGCGCAGGCGGTCGACTTCTTTCAGCAGGTGCTCCTCGTTCTCGGTCGAGAGCTTCAGCGCCTTGATCTTGTCCTCGTAGGCGTCGCACTCGTCGAGGTCTTCATCCTCGTCAAGCTCGGAGTTCAGCACGCGGATCTGCTCGCGTATGTAGTATTCGCGGTTGTTTTTGTCGATCTGCTCTTTGACGCGGAAGTGTATGTCGTTCTCGAGCTCGAGGATGTCTATCTCCTTCTCGAATATCGCCACGACGCGCTTTATGCGCTTGACGGGATCGAGCTCGTCGAGTATGGTCTGACGGTCCTCATATTTGAAGTAGAGGTATTCGCCGAAAAAGTCGGCGAGCTCGCCGACGTCGGTCGTCGCGACGGCGTTCATATAAAGGTCGGGCGCCATGCGCGGCACGAGCTCAGAGTATTCCTCAAACAGCTCCATCGCGCTGCGGCGGAGCGCTTCGACGCGGACCGCGCTGCTCCTGACGGGCTTAGTTTCGCAAAGCGCGACGTCGGCGCGCAGGAACGGCTTACGCACGGTTATGCCGCACAGTTCGGCGCGCGAAAAGCCCGCGGCAACGGCGCGGATGCCGCCCTCGGGATTTTTCAGTATCTGCTTTATGCGCGCGATGCACCCGACGGCGTAGAGCTGCTTCTCGTTAGGCGCGTCGACGGTTATGTCGCGCTGCGCGACGAGAAAGATATCGCAGTCGTGCTCCATCGCGTAGTTCAGCGCCGCGAGCGAAACGTCACGCGCGACGTCGAAGTGCATAACGGTTTTCGGGAACATTACCATTCCGCGAAGCGCGATCATCGGTATATCGCGTATTATTCTCGGTTCGTTGTTTTCGTTCATAGTTTCACCGTAAAAACAGGCGCGGGGCAAGTATCAGCTTGCCCCGCGTTATTTATTCCGCTCAGGAGGCCTCCGTGTTGAGATTCTGCGTTACGGATGATTGCCTCGCCTGGTGCTGGCGGTGTTCGACGACCGGCTTTTCGGTTCCTCTGACGCAGCCGCCGTTGAAGGTTATCCTCGATATCGTCTTGTCGGACGGAGTCGTGAACATATACTCCTGCAGCACGCCCTCCATTATCGCGCGGACGCCTCTGGCGCCTATCTTGCGTTCAATGGCGAGGTCGGCGACCGCCTCGAAGGCGGAATCGTCGAAGACGAGCTCGACCTTATCCATACGGAAAAGCTCGACGTACTGCTTGTAGATTGAATTCTTCGGCTCCTTGATCACTCTGTCGAGGTCCTCGCGGGTAAGCTGATCGAGCGAGGTCACGACGGGCAATCTGCCGACGAGTTCGGGAATGAGGCCGTATTTTATCAGATCGTGGGATTCGACGTCGCGGAGGATTATCGAGCGGTCGATCGAATTCCGGCTCTTGATGTCCGAGCCGAAGCCGAGGATCGACTTTGACTTGCGCTTCTCGATTATGTCCTCGATGCCGTCGAAAGCGCCGCCGCAGATGAAGAGGATATTCTTCGTGTCGAGCTTGATGAACTCCTGCTGCGGATGCTTTCTGCCGCCTTGCGGAGGCACGTTTGAAACGGTGCCCTCGACGATCTTCAGCAGCGCCTGCTGGACGCCCTCGCCGCTGACGTCGCGCGTCAGGGACGGGTTCTCGCTCTTGCGGGCGATCTTGTCGATCTCGTCGATATAGATTATTCCGCGTTCGGCGGCTTCGATGTCGTAATCGGCGGCCTGCACGAGCTTCAGCAGGATGTTCTCGACGTCCTCGCCGACGTAGCCGGCTTCGGTAAGCGTCGTAGCGTCCGCGATCGCGAACGGAACTTTAAGCACGTTGGCGAGCGTCTGCGCGAGCAGCGTCTTGCCGACGCCGGTCGGGCCGAGCATAAGGATGTTGCTCTTCTGCAGGTCTACCTTGCCTTCACCGTTGAAGAAGATGCGCTTGTAGTGGTTATAGACCGCTACCGAAAGCGCGACCTTCGCGGCGTCCTGCCCGATAACGTATTCGTCCAGCTTGCGCTTCATCGCCACGGGCGTGGGAAGCTTATCCGGACGGGTATACTTTTCACGGGACTTTCCGCGCTTGGGAGCGAGCTCAACGTCGATGTCGTCGGAGATGATGTCAAGGCACGCGAGAATGCACTCGTCGCAGATATACGCGCCGTTGCCCATTATCATTCTGTCGACCTTGGTCGTTTCCTTGCCGCAGAAGGAACAGCATATCGGGCCTCCGCCCTGCTTGTTTTCAGCCATTTCGTCTCCGTTCCGCCGTTACCGGCTTATCTCTTGTCCATGACCTTGTCGATAAGGCCGTATTCGCGGGCCTGCTCGGCGGTCATAAAGTTGTCGCGTTCCGTGTCCGCGGTGATGGTTTCAAGCGGCTGGCCGGTCATTTCGGCGAGCATCTTGTTCATCTTTTCGCGGATGCGTATGATGTGGTCGGCGTGGATCTTGATGTCCGTCGCCTGCCCCTGCGCTCCGCCGAGAGGCTGATGGATCATTATCTCGGAGTTCGGAAGCGCGAACCTCTTGCCCTTCGCGCCGGCGGCGAGAAGGAACGCACCCATGCTCGCGGCCATGCCTACGCAGATGGTCGCGACGTCGGGCTTGATGTACTGCATGGTGTCGTAGATAGCCATTCCGGAGCTGATGGAGCCGCCGGGGCTGTTGATGTAAAGGCTGATGTCCTTATCGGGATCCTGGCCCTCAAGATACAAAAGCTGCGCAACGACGAGACTCGCGGTAACGTCGTTGACTTCGTCGGAGAGGATGATTATTCTGTCGTTGAGCAGACGGGAGAATATATCGTAAGACCTTTCTCCGCGGTTGGTCTGCTCCACTACCATCGGTACCAAACTCATTCTCATTCTTCCTTTCTGTAACAGCGCGTCTGCGCGCCTGATTATTCGCCCTTCTTGGCGGAGGACTTCTTCGCGGGAGCCTTTTCCGCGGCGGGCTTCTTCTCTGCCGCGGGCTTCTTCGCGGGAGATTTTTCCGCTTTAGCGGGCTTCTCTTCGGCTTTGTCCGCGCCGGCGACGGCGGCGGACTTCACGAAGTCGATTGCCTTTCTGACGACGATGTCCTTTTCAAGTCCGTCAGAGGGGATTATCGCCTTGATCCTGTCGACGGGCATCTTGTAGGAATCCGCGATGGACTTATACTCGGCTTCGAGCTCGTCCTCGGAGGCGGTCAGGCCCTCCTCCTTCGCGACGGTTTCGAGCGCGAGGCGGATGCGTACCTGCTGCTTCGCCTGCGGGGCGAAGTTCTCGCGGAGGGTTTCGAGCGAGGTGGCGGTGTACTTGATGTAGCTGTCGAGGTCGATGCCCTGCGTCTTGAGGCGGTCTTCGAAGTTCTCGACCATGTAGTCGACCTCGTTCTCGTACATTATTTCCGGAATATCGCCTATTATGTTGTCGGAAAGCTTATTCATGAGCTCTTCCTCGAAATCGGCCTCGGCGTGCTCGTTCTTGTGCTCCTTGATATGCTCCTTGATGTCGGCCTTCAGCTCCTCGAGCGTGTCAAACTCGCTGATGTCCTTGGCGAGCTCGTCGTCGAACGCGGGCAGCTCGGTGCGCTTTATGTCAAGCACCTTGCACTTGAAGACGGCTTCCTTGCCGGCGAGGGATTCCTCGTGATACTCCTTCGGGAAGGTCACGACGACGTCCTTTTCGCCGCCCTTCTCGACGCCGATGAGCTGCTCCTCGAAGCCCGGGATGAAGCTGCCGCTGCCGATGACGAGCGGATACTCCTCGCCCTTGCCGCCGGGGAACGCGACTCCGTCCACGAAGCCCTCGAAGTTGATGACCGCGGTGTCCTTGTTCTCGACAGGACCGTCGACGGCGACCTGTCTGCCGACCTTCTCGCGGCGGACTTCAAGCTCTTCCTCGACTTCTTTGGCGGTGACGGTGACCTTCTTTTTGGTCGCCTTCAGCCCCTTGTACGCCTTCAGCGAGATCTCCGGTTTGACGGTGACCTTCGCCTTGAAGGTGAAGCCGTCGTCGGTAACGTCGCCGACGATCTCGACGTCGGGCTGCGAAACCGGGGTTATGCCCGCTTCCTTGACGGCGGCGTCGTAGGAATACGGGAATATGAAATTAACGGCCTCTTCGTAGAATATCTCTTTGCCGTACTTCTTCTCGATCATGCCCTTCGGAGCCTTGCCCTGGCGGAAGCCGTCGACCTTGACTTCCTTGACGATTTTTTTGTAAGCGACGTCGGTCGCGTCCTTGAACTCATCGGGAGTTACGACGATCTCGAGCTCGACGACGTTCTTTTCGATTTCTTTCTTGTTTTTGAGTCCCATGTTTTCCTCCGGATATTATTATTTAATAATAGTTGACGTCCCGAAAGCGGTACGCAAACGCATACTCGCTCACTATAAAAACCATTATATTATATCAAAGAAGAAAAATATGTCAATACCAAACCCCCATTTTTCACCTCTCTTTTTTGATTTGAAGCGCATTTTGCTCTTGCAAAACCGTGCAAAATCGTTATAATATTAACATATATGCACATCCACTCTCACGGAGGTAATTATGGAAGACAGCATCAAACGGCCGCACTTCCCGAAGCGCGCCGTCATTACCGCGGGAATGCCCTACGGAAACAAGAGCCTGCATTTCGGCCACATCGGCGGAGTATTCGTGCCCGCCGACGCCTACGCACGCTTCCTGCGCGACAGAATAGGCAGGGATAACGTCATATTCGTTTCCGGCACCGACTGCTACGGCTCCCCCATCGCCGAGGGCTACCGCAAGCTCTGCGAGGACGGAGAGTTCAGCGGCACGATAGAAGACTTCGTCGCCCGCAACCACGAGAACCAGAAGAAGACGCTGGAGGATTACGAGATATCGCTTAACCTTTTCGCCGCTTCCGGGCTAGGAGAAGCGAAGGAGTTCCACCGCGAGGTCTCCGACCGCTTCATACGCAACCTCTATGAAAACGGCTGGCTGAAAAAGCTCGTCACGTCGCAGTTTTACGACGCGAAGCTCGGCGTTTTCCTCAACGGCAGACAGGTAGTCGGACGCTGCCCCGTTCAGGGCTGCGCCTCCGAAAAAGGCTACGCCGACGAGTGCGACCTCGGCCACCAGTATATGCCGGAGAACCTCATCGCGCCGAAGAGCACGCTGACCGGTGAAACGCCCGAGATGCGCGACGTCACGAACTGGTACTTCTCGCTGACCGACTTCCGCGAGCTGATGCGGAAGTACACCGAAGGGCTGAAGGACAAAGGCAACGTCCGCCGCATAGTTTCCGACACTATCAACGAATTCCTTATCCCTCCGGTCATATACGTCAAGAATGAAAACCTCCCCGACTACGAGGCGCTGAAGGCCTCCCTGCCGGAGCACGTGATGCGCTCCGAAGAAGGCAAGACCTCCTTCGTGCTTGAATTCGACGAACTGACGGTGCGCGACCGCGCCTGCGAGATACTGACCGAGAACGGAATACGCTTCCGCACCGGCAAAACGCTCGTTCCCTTCCGCCTGACCGGCAACATCGAATGGGGCGTTCCCGCGCCCTCGCTCGAAGGCGAAAGCGGGCTGACCGTCTGGGTATGGCCGGAATCCCTCTGGGCGCCGATCTCCTTCACGAAAACGTATCTGAAATCGAAGGGCGCGCCGGACGATGAATGGAAGAAATGGTGGCTCTCCAAGGACTGCGAGGTCTTCCAGTTCATCGGGCAGGACAACATCTACTTCTACGGCATCGCCGAAATGGCGATGTTCATGGCGCAGCAGGGCAAAGATAATCTCACCACCGAGCCCGCCGAGGGACAACTTACGCTCCCGACGCTCGTCGCCAACTATCACATACTCTTCCTCGATAAAAAGGCCAGCAGCAGCGGCAAGGTGAAGCCGCCGATGGCCGCCGAGCTCCTCGACCACTACACCGCCGAACAGCTCCGCGCCCACTTCCTCGCGCTCGGGCTCGGACTGCGCAGCGTCAGCTTCCAGCCGAAGCCGTACAACCCGAAGGCGAACCCGACCGACAGCGATCCCGCGCTCAAGGAAGGCAATCTGCTGACCAACGTCCTCAACCGCCTCTGCCGCTCCTGCTTCTACACGACGCAGAAGTATTACGGCGGCGTTATGCCTTACGGCGAACCGGACGCGGACGTAGTTGAAGAAGCGAACGGCGTCATCCTCGAATACGAGGAGGCGATGTATAAGTGCGAGCTGCACACGGTCATGGCGATACTCGACAAGTACATCCGCGACTGCAACAAGTACTGGGCGAAGAACATGGGCGACGCCGACAGGAACGACGACGCCGAACTGCGCCGCAAGACGCTCGTCAACGCGTTCCACATGCTGCGCGTCTGCGCCGTGCTCGTCCACCCCGTCGCGCCCGACGGCACGGAGCTGCTCGTCAAGCTCCTCGGCTTCGGCGAGGATTTCTTCAGCTGGGATCACGTCTTCGAGAACGTCTACTATTTCTGCGAGGATAAGGAAAACCACAAGCTCGCCGAGCTCGAGCCGCGCTTCGACTTCTTCGCGAAGCACCCGAGCCAGTTCGAGACGAAATAACGGAGGAAAACGCAATGCAGGAAAACGAATGCAAAAAGCTCGCCGAAGAGCTTTTCCCCGATATCGATACCACGCCGGAGTATTACGCCGGTTTCTATCCCGAACGCGGCCTTCCCGAAGGCGCGCAGGTAACGCGTATCGCGCCGAGCCCGACAGGCTTCATACACCTCGGCAACCTCTTCTCCGCGCTCGCGGACGAGCGTATCGCACGCCAGAGCAAGGGCGTGTTCTACCTCCGCATCGAGGATACCGACCTGAAACGCAAGGTCGAGGGCGCTGTCGAAGCCGTCATCACAACGCTCGGTTATTTCGGCATCACCTTCGACGAAGGCGCGGAGATGGACGGCGACAAGACCTACGGCCCGTTCTATCAGCGTCAGCGCGAGAAGGTCTATAAGGCGTTCGTCAAGCGGATGGTCGCGCAGGGGCTCGCCTATCCCTGCTTCTGCACCGCCGAAGACCTCGACGAGATCCGCGACCTGCAGCGCGAAAAGAAGCTCACTCCCGGCTACTACGGCGAATGGGCGCGCTGCCGCGAGCTCTCATACAAAGAGATCCGCGAAAAGCTCGACGCGGGGCTCCCCTACGTCATCAGAATGAGATCCGCGGGCGACGGAACGCAGAAGTTCACCTTCCGCGACAGCATCAAGGGCGAGATCAGCGTCACCGCTAACAACCGCGACGAAGTCATACTCAAATCCGACGGCATCCCGACCTATCATTTCGCGCACGTCATCGACGACCACCTTATGCATACCACGCTCGTGCTGCGCGGCGAAGAATGGCTCTCCTCCCTGCCGATCCACCTCGAGCTTTTCCGTATGCTCGGCTTCAAGCCGCCGAAATACGGCCACCACGCGCAGCTGATGAAGCTCGACGGCGGCACGAAGCGCAAGTTATCAAAGCGCAAGGATCCCGAGCTCGCGCTCGAATACTACCGCAAGCTCGGCTATCACCCGCTCGCCGTCAAGACGTATCTTATGACTCTGCTCAACTCAAACTTCGAGGAATGGATGCTGAAAAACCCCGACGCGCCGCTTGAAGACTTCAAGTTCTCCATCGGCAAGATGGGACAGTCCGGCGCGCTCTTCGATATCGCCAAGCTCGACGACGTCAGCAAGACGGTCATTTCCAAACTGACGGGCGAGGAGTTCTACTCCTTCCTGCTCGAATGGGCGAACAACTACGACCCCGACTTCGCTAAGCTGCTCGCGGATAAAGCTTACGCGCTCGGCGTGCTCGATCTCTGCATGGGCGCGGGCAAGAAGCGCCGCAAGGACTTCATCTGCGCGAGCCAGGCGAAGGAGGTCGTCTCCTGCTACTTCGACGAGACCTTCAAGCCGGAGCGCGACTTCCCGCTCGATAAGGAGACCTGCAAAAATATACTCACCGCGTTCCTCGCCTCTTACGACCATTCGGACGACGGACAGGCGTGGTTCACGAAGGTCAAGGAGATAGCCGCGTCGATGGGCTTCGCCACCGACATGAGAGCGTATAAGGAGAACCCCGACGCCTTCCCCGGCAGCGTCAGCGACGTCGCGGAGGTGCTCCGCGTAGCCGTTACCGGCCACCGCAACACCCCCGACCTCTGGAGCATAATGCAGCTGCTCGGCGAAGAAAGAGCCGTCGGGCGCGTCAAAGAGTGCCTCTGAATAAACCGGTAAAGCGAGAAGACGCCCGCGCGGCGTCTTCTTTTTTTGGCAAAACCGGTTTTTTCGGGCAACATTCCGGAACATTTCCGCCGCTTCCCCGTATAATGTAATATCGAACGGAGGTCGACGGCTATGGGCCCTAAAAACGTCATCGGGTATATCGCGCTCGGAATGGGGCTTTGCGTTATTTTTCTGACCTTGCTGCCCTCCGCGGTCACGGTGACAGTGATGGCGTGCCTGCTTTTTCTGTGCGGCCTGTTCTCGCTGTACTGCTGACGGCGGAGAAAGAATTGCCGCGCGCGACGGCGGAACGGAGTTTCAGATTATGAAGGTTGTAGTGGTGAAAAGCCCGCGTGTGCTGGCGGGACTGCTGAGAAAGCTTTTCGGCATCAAAAAGGAGACCTGACGCGCCCGTTGACAAGCGCGAATACGGTACGAAAAAAGCGGCTCATGCGAGCCGCTTTTTTCGATTGTTTTGTCCTTGTTTCTTTTTTATTAGAACTTTTGAATTCCTTGAATACTACCTTTAAAGTTTTCCCTTACAGTCTCGACCTCATCTTCAAATTCCTTTAACCTCTCCTTGCCTGCCTTTACGACAGGGGCCAACACTTTCTTATTGTAAATAATCATAGCAATTATAGAAGCAACAATTCCTATCAAAAGAATAGCTGGATTAATAACGACGCCGAGTATAACGGAAACGACAATCGGTATTGCAAACGGCAGCAGCTTTTTAAGTCTCTGCTTTTTCGCGTCCCTTATACCTTGATACAATTCACTGAGTTTACGGACCCTATCCTTGTCCTGCGGAAGCGAATCGCATACAAATCTATTTTTATCCGAAGAAACAAAAACCGTAAATTCCTTCTCATTGTACTCACAAACCAAACGATACAGGCCGATAATAACTCTTGTCATATCGCTCTTGTCGAATATTCCGCCCGTCATACTGATCCCGCGCCATTCACCATGCATGCTTTTCTCCGCATTTTTGTGAAGACGGTCTTCCATTTCGGGTTTAATATACTTATCAAACGCCGCATTCTGCGGGTAATCGTACGAGAGAATCACGGCGTCGGCAGGATACTCGAGAGACTCTATATCCACAAAATCTTTAGGTGATAAATCGCTGTACAACTTATGGAACACATCTTCATATTCTTTATTCCCGGGAGCCACCAGATCGGCAGAAGCAGAAGCCTGACCAAAGGCCTGCTGCCATTCTGTATATTTCTCCATCTGCCCTTTTGAAGAATTGTATCTTTCTTTTTGTGTACCGGCTTCATACGAAAAAGGCGCGCTCGCATTGCAGTGGAAATAATACGCCGGAATCATTATATGTTCTTCCTTTTTGACGACAGTCTTTTCCAAAATATCAAGAGGCACGCACGAATCGCTGGTAAGTGCTTTCTTCATACATATCTGCAACTCATATCCGCTTTTAGAATCCAGCGATATGCCGCAGCTGATGTTTTCTTTCTCGAGGATTGCCATGTTTTTGACCAGATTCGCAATCACATTCTCTGTGTTGCAGTTCTGACAAACAACAACCCCCTTTGCGTTCTTCGGAATGTCAAGCGGCGCTCCGCAGTTTTTACAATGGAACGCTTTGACTTCCGGCTCATCTGAATAGGTCATAGGTTTCATGCTCATAAGTATTCCTCCATATTTTTGATGTCGCTTTACGCGTATTGATATTATAACTCTATTGAGTATTATTGTCAATACATATTTTGACTATTTTCTTGCTCAATATAATATTACAATTAACTCAATAGAGAGGTGATTATATGGACGCCAAGGCAAGAATAAGGCAGTTGATGGACGAGAAGAACATAACCGAGTATAAGCTCGCAAAGTTAAGCGGCCTGTCTCAAAGTACGATTTCAAACATTTTCATAAGAAACACAGCGCCGACAATACCGACAATTGAAGCGATATGCAACGGACTCGGAATATCAATGTCGCAGTTCTTTGCTGATCCTTCGGCAGAGTCACCCGTGTATCTGACAAAGGAACAGGAAGAACTCTTCAAAAAATGGATCTCGCTTTCAAAAGAGCAAAAAGAAGCGGTGCTGAAAATAATCAAATCATATAAAAAATAATAATCCAAAGCGGCTCACGCGAGCCGCTTTTTTCGTTTTTCGCGAGCAATAACCGTTGATATATCCGGCGGGATATGTTATAATATCTTTGTATGAACGCAAACGCGAAAAGAGGAGTTTTATGGACGCTTCCGAAGCCAAAAAGCGAATAGACGAACTGACGGCGACGCTGAACGATTACAGCTACCGCTACTACGTGCTGGACGATCCCGCCGTCGAGGATTACGAATACGATATGCTGCTGCGCGAGCTCGCCGGACTCGAAGAGCGGTTCCCCGAGCTGCGCCACTTCGACTCCCCCACCGTCCGCGTCGGCGGCAAGGCGCTGGACGAGTTCGCGAAGGTCACCCACGCATCGCCGCTGCAGAGTCTGCAGGACGCTTTCTCCTTCGACGAGCTGCGCGAGTTCGACCGCCGCGTACGCGAGGCGTGCGGCGAGGCCGAATACGACGTTGAGCCGAAGATTGACGGGCTCTCCGTCGCCGTCGAATACGAAAACGGCGTGCTCGTGCGCGGAGCCACCCGCGGCGACGGCGTCGTCGGCGAGGACGTCACGCAGAACGTCAAGACGATACGCTCTCTGCCCCTGAAACTCGCCAACGCGCCGGAATACCTGCGCATACGCGGCGAGATATATATGAGCGCCGCCACCTTCAACAAGCTCAACGCGGAACGCGAAGAGCTCGGCGAGCCGCTTTTCAAGAATCCGCGCAACGCCGCCGCCGGCTCTCTGCGCCAGCTCGATCCGAAGATCGCGGCGAAGCGCGCGCTCGACATCATCGTCTTCAACGTCGAGGAAGTCCGCGGCTACACGCCTGAGAACCACTCGCAGTCGCTCGACTGGCTCGCCTCGCTCGGAATCCCCGCGATCCCGAACCGCAAGCTCTGCAAAAACATCGACGATGCGCTCGATCACATCGCCGCCATCGGCGAAATGCGCGACAGCCTGCAGTTCGGCATCGACGGCGCGGTAATAAAGGTCAACGACTTCATGAAGCGCCGCGCGCTCGGCACGACCGCGAAGGCGCCGCGCTGGGCGATCGCATACAAGTATCCGCCGGAGGAAAAGCCGACGATCCTGCGCGACATCGAGATACAGGTCGGCCGCACGGGCGTGCTCACCCCTACCGCCGTGCTCGATCCCGTCCGCCTCGCCGGAACTACCGTCAGCCGTGCGACGATGCACAACCGCGAGTATATACACGAAAAGGACGTACGCATCGGCGACACCGTCATCGTACGCAAAGCCGGCGATATTATCCCGGAGATAGTCAGCGTAGACCTCTCCAAGCGTCCGCCGATGACTCCGGAATACGAATTCCCGTCCGTCTGCCCCGCCTGCGGCGAGACCGTCGTCAACGACGGAGTAGAAGTCGCCGTCCGCTGCGTCAACCCGGAATGCCCCGCACAGAGCCTGCGCAACATCATACACTTCGCCTCCCGCGACGCGATGGATATAGACGGCCTCGGGCCAGCGCTCGCGGAGCTGCTCGTCAAGGAGGGGCTGATCTCCAACGCCGCGGATATCTACTATCTCGAGGCGGACAAGGTCGCCGCGCTCGAGCGCATGGGACAGACCTCCGCGGCGAATCTTATCGCGGCGGCGGAGCGTTCCAAAGACGCCGGGCTCGCGCGCCTGCTCTTCGCGCTCGGCATACGCAACGTCGGGCTCCAGACGGCGAAGATCATCACGAAGAAATACGACACGCTCGAAAAGCTCGAGGCCGCTACCGCCGAGGAGTTGACGCAGCTCGACGAGATCGGCGGAGTCATCGCCGAAAGCGTCGTCTCCTTCTTCGCGAAAGAGGGTACGCGCCACCTGCTCGGCCGCCTGCGCGAAGCCGGACTCAAGCTGACCGAGGACGCGAAGGCGAACGTCGACGAGCGTTTCGCGGGTATGACCTTCGTGCTGACCGGCACCCTGCCCTCGATGGACAGAAACGCCGCTTCCGCGCTCATCACCGACCGCGGCGGCAAGGTCTCCGGCAGCGTATCGAAGAAGACGACCTACGTCCTCGCCGGCGAAAACCCCGGCAGCAAGCTGACGAACGCGCAGAATCTCGGCGTTCCGATCATAAGCGAGGACGAGTTCAAAAAGATGCTCGAGTGATTTTTTCAAAAATTATATAAATATTTCCAACAAAAACAACTTCCCCGTCGTTATATGGACGTCAGACGAAACAAACCGGACGCCCGGAGGTGATGAGACGTGACCGAATACGCTTCAAGGCGGTTTTCCGCGATCTACGAGAAGTACCGCGTGGTCGTTTATTACACGGCGCTGCGCGTGACGCGCTCGAAGGAAGCCGCCGAAGACGTCATGCAGTCCGTCTTCCTCGAGCTAATGGACAACTGCGAAAAGAACGGCCGCATCCCCGACGAGGTCGGCGGCTGGCTCGTGAAGCTCGCGAAGTTCCGTTCGCTCGACCACGTCCGCGGCGAAAGCCGCACCGTTCCCGAGGAGCTGCCGGAAGTGCACGCCGGCGACGCCTCCGCCGATACGGAAAGATCGGTGATGATACGCGGCGCGCTCGAAACGCTCTCGGATGAGGAGCGCGAGATCTTCGATCTGAAGGTGCTCGGCGGCTTCAAGCATCGCGAGATCGCGCAGATCGTTTCGTCGAACCCGTCCACCGTCCGCTGGCAGTACGCGCAGATAGTCAAGAAGCTCAAGCCGCTGCTCGCCGACCTGAATTAACGATTGGGAGGTTTTGTTATGAACTTCAACAGATTCAAGAATGAATACCGCGCGATGGCAAAGGCAGAAACGCCCGACACGCCGGTCGTTCCGCAGGTTGCGGAAACTGCGAAGCCGCGCTTCACACAGCGCCCCGCGTTCCGTTTCGCCATGGCGGCGCTTTCGCTGCTGCTCGTAGTCGGCATTTCGCTGACCGCGGTCTACGTCGTGCCGAAATCGAACAGCGTCGCCGTCTCCGGCGGCAAGCCGGAGCTCACCCGCTGCGCGACCTACGACGACCTCGACGCCGTCTTCACCAGGGCGAAGGACCGCGCCGATTCGCGCAATATATTCGACGGTATGTATTATAAATCGGCGACAGCGACTGACACCATTCGCGACGATTTCAATTACGCCGGCAATCCCGAATACCTTACCCTCGGCGGCGTAGAAGAAAGCGCTTTCGCGCCTGCGCTGCCGGAAGGAACCGACGGCGGCTACAGCAAGACGAACGTCCAGGTCGACGGCGTCGACGAAGCCGATATCGTCAAGACGGACGGCAAGTTCGTCTACGTCGCCAAAGAAGGACGCGTCGTCGTTTTCGATGTGAGGACGCCTTCCGAAATCGCAAAATCGTCAACTATACGCGTTGACGATCTGCTCGACAACAGCGTTTACGGCTATGCCCACGTTGCAGATATGTTCCTCGAGGACGACCTGCTGACCGTCGTCTTCACCGCCGAGAAGAAGGACTACGGGAACGACAAGCTCTTCACCGACTACTACTTCTCCATGCGCGCCGACTCGCAGTACGGCATCGCGGTCTATGACGTTTCCGATCCCGCGAAGCCCGAGAGCGTCCGCTATTACACGCAGGAGGGCTATTACGTCAGCTCCCGCCGCATCGGCGACTACGTCTATATGGTGACGAGAAAGAGCGTCTACGCCGGAAACTACGACGGCAAGCCCGAATCCGTCGTCCCCTGCCGCTGCGACAGCGCGGCGGACGATACAATCACTCCGGTCGCGCCCGACTGCATCTATATCGCCGATAACAGCACGAGCTTCATAACGCTCGGCGCGGTCAACGTCAAGGACGCCGGCGAGCCCGCCGGCACGGTCACCGTCCTCGGCGACGGCGGAACCGTTTATTCCTCCGCGAAGGCGATGTATATCTTCGGCACGCGCTACGATTACAAAGCCGACGACGCCGAAGGCGCGGTTTCAAACGCCGCGATCACGACGAATATCTACAAGTTCACGATGAGCGGCTCCGAGCTCGCCTTCACCGCCTCCGGCAGCGTCAAAGGCAGCATGATAAACCAGTTCGCCGCCGACGAATACGAGGGCAACCTCCGCGTCGCCACCACCTACGAGGGATATACGACGAAAGAGGATAAGACGGTAGAGTTCTACACCGAGAACGCCGTCACGATCCTCGACGAAAACCTCGAGAAGCTCGGCGAGCTGACCGGACTCGCGAAAGGCGAATACATCAAGTCCGTCCGCTTCAACGGCGCGACCGGCTACGTCGTCACCTTCCGCACCGTCGACCCGCTCTTCGCCTTCGACTTAAGCGACCCGAAAAATCCGGTCGTCACCGGCGAGCTGAAGATCCCCGGCTACAGCGAATACATGCACGTCTATAATGACAACACGCTGCTCGGCATCGGCCAGGACGCCACCGCCGAGAGCGATGACGCCGACATGGCGTACTATCAGGGGCTGAAGATCGCGCTCTTCGACGTCACCGATCCCGATAACATGGCTGAGATCGACACCTACTACCTCGGCGACAGAGGCACGACGTCCACGGTCGAATGGGATCACAAGGCGCTCGCCTACTACGCGAGTCGCGACGTCTTCGGTATCCCGGTAGAGCTCTTCCGCTTCGAAGGCGAGCAGGAAAACATCTACGACTACGGCGAGTTCGACAGCAACTCCTTCTGCGTCTTCTCCATGGGCGGCGGAAAGAAAATCTCGATGGTCAGTATGATAAAGCAGTTCAACGAGGACGGCGGAACATTCAATATCAACCGCGGGATATTCATCGGTGACAACGTCGTGACGATCTCCTGCGATATGATCCAGATCAACGACTACTCCACCGGCGAGCTGCTCGGCAATCTCACCTTCTGATACCCGCGTTCAAGCTTTTCAAATTTCTCCTTTACAAAAAGGCGTTCCAAAAGGAACGTCTTTTTGTTACGCTCTTTTGTTGCGCGCTTTTTACGGACAAGTGTTCTATACGGACGAGCCCCGGCATATCATTTACAAAAACGGGGTGAGTGTATGGACTCTGACGGAATCATATCGCTTCTGCCGACGCGGTTTCGCGGCGCGGCGGAGGCGCTGAAAAACGAATTATTCGAGCTGCGCGTCTTCGCCGGAGGAGGCGTTTGGGCGGTCGCGAAAAGCGGCGTCAGACGCGTCGGAAGCATCGACCGCGGCGAGTTCCGTAAGCTCTTTTCCGGGCTTTGCGGCGGCGCGCCGTACGCCTACGAAAGCGAGATAAAGCGCGGATACTTCACCGTCGGCGGCTGCCGGATAGGCGTATGCGGCACCGCGGTCGCCGAGGACGGAAAGGTAATTTCTGTCAAGGACGCGCGATCGCTGAACCTGCGCTTCGCGCGCGAGGTAAAAGGCGCGGCGGACGGGCTTTTCGCCGCGCTCGGCGGGAGCGTAGACGGCGGCCTGCTGCTCGCGGGTCCGCCCGCCTGCGGCAAGACTACCCTGCTGCGCGATCTGGCGCGGCGGCTCTCCGAAAGCGGGCGCAAGGTCTGCGTCATAGACGAGCGCGGCGAGATCGCCGCCGTCGCTGACGGAGTTCCGTCCGCCGGCGTCGGGCCGCTGACGGACGTTCTGGACGGCTACCCGAAGACCTACGCGGCCGAGCTTGCGCTGCGCTGTCTTTCCCCCGACGTCATCGTATGCGACGAGGTCGGCGAAGGCGAAACGGACGCGCTGATCGAATGCGCAGACTGCGGAGTCGACGTCGTAGCGGCGGTTCACGGGAACGAACGCTCCCGCCGCTTCAGGCGGCTCGCGGAAAGCGGCTGTTTCCGCCGCGCGGCGTTCTTCAAAGCCGGCGCGGTCGGAGTTATAGAAAGGGTGACGGTAATTGCTGACGCTTAGATTCGCCGCCGCCTGCGCCGCGGGCGCGGGAGTCTTCTGGTGCGGACTGCGGCGCAGCCGCCGCATCTCCGCGCGCCCCGAAACCGCCGAGGCGCTCGCCGCCTCCGCCGGACGCATGCGCTCCGCAATCATGCACCGCCACGCGCTGAAGCGCGAGCTTCTGGCGGAGCTGCCCTTCCCCTGCGGCGGCGACGAGGCCGCGCTGCTCGAATACCTTGACGGAGCGGACTTCCCCTTCGGCGAGAAGGAGGCGGAAAAGCTCCGCGCTTTCATATCCGCGCTCGGCGAAGGCACGCTCGAGCGGCAGCTCGCGCTGACGGACGACTTCCGAGACTTCTGGAAAGACGCCGCCGAAAATGCGAAACGCGAAAAGGCCGAAAAAGGCCGCCTCTGCCTCTCGCTCGGCGGGCTTGGCGGACTTGCGGCAATCATCATATTAGCGTAAGGAAGGCAATTCGATGGACGTTGACCTCATTTTCAAGATCGCGGCGGTCGGGATAATAACCGCCGTATTAAATCAGCTCCTCGTGCGCTCCGGCAGAGAGGAACAGGCGATGCTGACGACTATCGCCGGCCTCGTGGTCGTGCTCGTCGTGATTTCGGGTGAAATCAGCCGTCTTTTCGCCATGATAAAGACGATGTTCGGTTTCTGATGAATATTTACACGGTCGCCGCGATCGGCGTCATCGGCGCGCTGATATGCGTTCTGTTGAAGCAGTACCGGCCGGAGCTCGCGCTGCTTGCCGGAGTGGGAGTTTCGGCGTTTATTCTGTCCGGACTCATCGACGTCGCGCTCGACGCGATAAGCTTCTTCCGCGAGCTCGCGGACGCTTCCGGAATGTCCGCCCTCAGCGTGCGCACGCTGCTCAAATGCGTCGGCGTCTGCTTCGTCACGGAGTTCGCCTCCGACACCTGCCGCGACGCGGGAGAAACAGCGCTCGCGGCGCGTGTAGAAACCTTCGGGCGGCTCGCCGCCTTCGCCGTTTCGATACCGCTGCTGCGTGAATTCGCGTCGCTAGTCGCGGCGCTGATAAAGGGCTGAAATGAAAAGACGTTTATGCTTGATAATACTGCTCGCGGCTCTGCTCGTTCTGCTGCCCGCGCGCGTTCACGCGCTGACGGAGGACGAGCTCGTACGCCGGCAGGAGGACGCCGCGGATACGGCTTCGGTCGCTGAGGCGGTGCCGGAAGCCGCCGCGGACGCGCTCGAGGAGCTTGGAATCGACCCCGCGCACCCCGCCGAGGGAATGAAAAAGTTCACGATCAGCGCGCTGTTTGACGTCGTCAAAGACGGACTGCTCGGCGCGGTATCCGCGCCCCTGCGTTCGCTCGGCGCGATACTCGGCGCGGTGCTTATCGCGTCGGTCTTCGCGGACGAAAAGCGGCGCATACTGCGTTCCGTATGCACCGCGGGCGCGGGGATCGCGGTCATCGCGCCGATCGCTTCGCTCGCCGCTTCCGCCGCCGAGACGCTGACGGAATGCTCCATATTTATGACCGCTTCCCTGCCCGTTTTCGCAACGCTGACCGTCTCGGGCGGGATGCCGGTCTCGTCGGGATTTATGAACGCCGCTATGCTCGGGCTCTCGAACGCGCTTTCCGCAATCGGCGGCAAGGTGCTGCTCCCCGTCGCCTGCGCGTCGCTTGCCTTATCCGCGGTCGGCGCGTTCGCGCCGGAGCTGAAGACGGAAAAGCTCGCCTCAAGCGTGCGAAATCTCACGCTGTGGGGCATCGGCGCGGCGCTGACGCTTTATCTGACGTTTATCGGCATACAGTCTGGCATCACGTCTTCGCTCGACGGGCTGACGCACAAGGCGCTGAAGGTCACCGTCTCCGGCGCGCTCCCCGTCGTCGGCGGGATAATATCCGACGCTTCGGAGACCGTCTTCGGCGCGGCGGAGCTGATACGCGGCGGCATGGGCGGGCTCGCGCTCGTCGTGATAGCCGTCGCCTTCGCGAAGCCGCTATTCACCGCGCTCGTCTGGGCGGCGGCGCTTCGGCTCGCGGAGTTCGCCGCCGCGTCCTTCGGGAACGACGACGTCGCGGCTCTCACAGGCGCGGCGCGGAAGACCGTCACGGCGACAGCCGCGCTGCTCGCGGCCGCCGCGGTAGCGATAACCGTTTCGGTGGCGATACTCGTCAGATTGAAGGTGTGACAATGGAGGAGTTCCGCATATACGCGACCGGCGTCATATTCTCCGTCCTCGCGGCGGGCGCGGTGTTTCTGCTGCTGCCCGCGAAGCGAGTCGCGAAGCCGGCGCGTATCGCCGCGGCGGTCGCGGTGCTGCTCGTGCTGACCGCGCCGCTGCTGAAGCTTTCCGGCGACTACCGCGATATAATCGCCGCCGCGGATACCGACCTGCCCCCGCATTACGAAGACCTCGCGGAAACACAGCGCAAGCAGCGCACGGAGCTCGCGCGGGAGCGTTTTTCGCAATCCGTGCGCGATATTCTCGAACGAAACGGCATAAGCCCGTCTGACGTGAATATATATGTTACGGAGAAAAACGGCGAACTGCAGCTTTACGACGTAGCGCTGACGCTCCGCTCTGACATTACTGCCGCGGAGCGAAGCAAGGCGATGCGCGTGGTGACGGAGGTTTTCGGCGTTGAGCCCTCCGTTGAAATAGAAAGGTGAAAGCAATGTCGGATAAAAAGAAACGCGTCGTCGGCGTCGTATCGGGCGCGAAGCTGAAGAAGGCGCTGAAAACGAAAAAAGGCCTCGCGGTCATGGCCGTCGCCGCGGTCGCGTGCCTCCTGTTTTTCTCGTCGTCCGGATCGGCGGCGAAGAGCGCGAAGCCGCCTTCGCCCGCGGAAACGTTCGACGCGGACGCCTACGTCGCCGCGCTTGAAAAGCGGCTGGAAAGCATCATCTCCGCCATCAACGGCGCGGGAAAAACGCAAGTGATGCTCACGCTCGACGGCTCGGCGGAATACTATTTCCAGACCGACGCGAAGGAGACGGACGAAAACGACGGCGACGCGAAATACACGCGCTCATCCGACTTCGACACCGTCATCGTGAAAAACTCCGACGGCAGCGAAAGTCCGGTGCTCGCTTCGTCGCTTTCGCCGCCTGTGACGGGAGTCGTGGTCGTCTGCCGCGGCGCCGGCAGCCCGGAGGTGAGAGAAAGCGTATACAACGCGGTAAGGGCGCTGCTCGGCATACCCGCGAACAAGATCTGCGTCCTGAAAATGAGTTAGCATTCGCCGTTCGGCGTCAGAAAAGGAGAATCATTATGTTCAAAAAGAAGAAATGGATCGTATTATCCGCGATGGTGCTCGCGCTCGGGACCGCGCTGTTCCTCAACTGGCAGTTGACGGATACCGGCGCCGCCGTCAGAGAAAACGACTCGCAGGAGGTCAAGGTCATCGGCGAAGCCGAGCTCGTCAACGGCACGGCGAACGGCAACTTCGACGAGTTCTTCTCGGCAGCGCGTATGCAGCGCGAGGCGTCCCGCGCAAGCTCGCTCGAGATACTCGACGCGATAGCCGCGAGCGCGGACGTGGACGCCGAGGCGAAGGCGGACGCCGCCGCAGAAGCTTCAACGATAGCAAGGCGCATCGAGGCCGAGGCGAATATCGAGAGCTTGATAAAAGCCAAAGGCTTCGCCGAATGCGTCGTAATGATCGGCGACGACGGAGTCAAGGTGATGGTGCAGTCAGCGGGCCTCCTCCCCGCCGAAGCCGCGCAGATCGCCGAGATCGTCACGGGCGAGACCGGCGAGGAGCTCGCAAACGTGAGGATAGTCGAAGTGAAATAAGCGCGATAATCTACGATAAAAGACGGTCTTGCAGCGAAGACCGTCTTTTATACTATTCGGTTATTCCCTTCATGGAAAGACTGATGCGCTTCTTTTTGAGGTCGACGCCGAGCACGCGGACGGTCACGACGTCGCCGACGGAGACGACCTCCGACGGATGCTTGACGAACTTATCGCTGATCTGCGAAACGTGGACGAGCCCGTCCTGGTGGACGCCGATATCGACGAAGGCGCCGAAGTCGATGACGTTGCGGACGGTACCCTTCAGCGTCATGCCCTCGTGCAGGTCCTCAATCGCGAGCACGTCCGTGCGGAGCAGCGGCGGTGGAAGCTCGTCGCGCGGGTCGCGCCCGGGCTTGGCGAGCTCTTTGACTATGTCGGCAAGCGTCGGTTCGCCGACGCCGAGCTCGGCGGCGAGCTTCGCGATCGACGCGGGAGTGAGCGACTCCGCGGCGGAGGCGGCTTTGCCCGCCGCGACGTCCGCGGGCGTGAGCCCGAAGCGCTTCAGCAGCGCCTTCGCGGCGGCGTAGGATTCCGGATGCACTCCGGTGTTATCGAGCGGGTCGGCGCCGTCCGCTACGCGCAGGAAGCCCGCGCACTGCTCGAACGCCTTAGGGCCGAGCTTCGGGACCTTTTTCAGCTCGCTTCTGGACTTGAAGCGGCCGTTCTCCTCGCGGTATGCGACGATGTTTTTCGACACCGCGGGAGTGAGCCCCGCGATGTGCGAAAGGAGCGCGGGCGAAGCGGTGTTGAGCTCCGCGCCGACGCTGTTGACACAGTCCTCGACCACGCCGTCGAGCGCCTCGTCCAGACGCTTCGGCGGCATATCGTGCTGATACTGCCCGACGCCGATCGCCTTCGGCTCGATTTTGACGAGCTCGGCGAGCGGGTCCTGCAGGCGCCGCGCTATCGAAACGGCGCTGCGCAGCGTCAGATCGAAGTCCGGCATCTCCTCGGCGGCGAGCTTGGACGCCGAATAGACCGATGCGCCCGCCTCGCTGACCACCATATACGATACTTTATTTGTCAACTCATGAAGCAGATTCGCGGTAAACAATTCTGTTTCTTTCGACGCCGTACCGTTCCCTATCGCGATGATTTCGACGCCGTGCTTTTTGATGAGGTCTTTCAGTATGCGCTTCGACTTTTCCGCCTGCGCCTCGCCGTGAGTGAGGTAGACGACGGAGGTGTCGAGCACCTTGCCGGTGCCGTCGACGACGGCGACCTTGCAGCCGGTGCGGTAGCCGGGGTCGAGCCCCATGGCGACCTTGCCCTTGACCGGCGGCTGAAGCAGCAGCTGGCGCAGGTTCGTTCCGAAAAGCTTTATCGCGCCTTCGGACGCGGAGTCGGTCAGCTCGGCGCGTATCTCCCTCTCTATCGACGGGAATATCAGGCGCGAATAGGAGTCCTCGCACGCCTCCGCGACGGCGGCGGCGCAGGGCGTTTCGCCTCTGACGTAAAGCGATTTTATCGAATTCAGCGGCTTCTCGTCATCCATGCCGATCGAGACCTTCAAAAAGCCCTCTTTTTCGCCTCTGTTGACCGCGAGGACGCGGTGTCCGGCGACGTCGCGGACCGGCTGGGAGAAGTCGTAATACTGCTCGTAGACGCTCTCGGCGCTTTCGTCGGCGGCTTTGGAATCCAGCCGCCCGCCGAGCATCACGAGGTTGCGGACGCGGCGGCGCACCTCGGCGTTGTCGGAAACGTCCTCGGCGATTATGTCCTTCGCGCCCTGAAGCGCGTCTTCGGCGGTTTCGACTCCCTTTTCCGCGTCGATATACTTCGCGGCGAGCCCGAGCGGATCGGCGGCGGAGCTCTGCCCCGCGAGAAGCTCTTTAGCTAAGGGTTCAAGCCCCTTTTCCTTCGCGACGGAGGCGCGGGTCTTGCGCTTCGGGCGGAAGGGGCGGTAGATGTCGTCGATCTCGGCGAGCGTCGCCGCCTTGTCGAGCGCGGCGGAGATCTCGTCGCTCATGTTCCCCTGCTCCGTTATAAGTCCGCGCACCTCCTCGCGCCGCGCGTCGAGGTTGCGCAGATATGTCAGTTTATCCGCGATCTGACGGATGAGCTGGTCGTCCATCGTGCCGTGCGCCTCCTTGCGGTAGCGCGCGATGAAGGGGATCGTGTTGCCCTCGTCGAGCAGGGCGATTATGTTGCCGACGTATTCTTCTTTTACGTCGAACTGCTTTGCGATCACTTCGGAATAGTTCATTTATTTCTCCGCTTTCTGAAAACAGTATCTGAACGGCGACGCGAGGTAGCCGCTTGAATTATAAAGATTGTGCTCCGGCGCGTTGCGGAAGCCCATCGAAACGCCTGCCGCGTCCGGCGGCAGCTTTACGAAAACCGCGCCGTCGGCAATCGCGCACTCCGCGGGCGCTTCGCCATCCGGCAGCAGCGCGTAAACGTCGCGCGGCGCACCTTCGAAGCGCAGGCCGTCCGCGTGGGAGAAGGTCAGCTTCGCCTCCCCGTCCGCGACGGAGACTGCTTCGAGCACCGGACCGCAGTATTCTACTTCGCGCCCGAACTGACGGCACAACACGGCGTTCGCGAGCGCCTCGCCGACGCCGCGTTTCTTAGTCGGGTGGATGTTATCCGCCTCGCCGGTGTTGAAGAGAGTGACCATATACGTCTTATCCAGCGACTTCGACGCCTTCTCTATCCCTTCGCGTATGACCGCCCACGCGGGCTCGCTCTCCGGCTCGTTGAACGGCATTATCTGCACGCAGTAAAACGGCAGCTCGTATCCGAAGCGTCCGCGCCAGTCGTTTATCAGCGCGGCGAGCATCTTATCGTAGTTCCGCGCCTCCTCGACGCGGCGGTCGCTTTCCCCCTGATACCAGAGCGCGCCCGCGAATGAATACGGGATAAGCGGCTGCAGCTTGTGGCGGTAAAGCCAGCAGTTCTGATTGAACTTATACTCAAAAAAGTCGTTGTGCCGCACGGCGACGAGCGCCTGATACTCCGGCGTATTCACCACCTCGGGCGAGGTCCACGCGTCCACGGTGGAAGCGCCGATGCTGCTGCATACGATCCCGACGGGAACGCCGGTCTCGGCGTTCAGCTTCGCCGCGAAGTAGTAGGCGACGGCGGAGAAGCCCTTCGACGCCTCTTTTCCGCACTTTTCCCAGCCTTTGAAGTCGAGCCACGGATTCAGGTTATCGTCCGGAAAATGCGGCTCCTTGAAGTATCTGACGGCGTCCGTTTCCGCGTACGCCTCCTGCCCGATCTCTCCGAGCAACAGCGCCATGTTCGACTGCCCGGAAGCGAGGTAAACGTCGCCGACGAGGATATCGCGGATGACGGCTTCTTCGCCGCCGAGCGTGACGCGCATTTCATAAGGGCCGCCCGCGGAAGCCGCGGGAAGCGTCACGACGAAACCGCCGTCGGCGGTGAAGCGCGTTTCGCGGCCGAGGAAGTCGACCTTACCCTCGCCTTTTCCGCTGCCGAAAACGCGTATTTCCCTGTCGCGCTGCAGCACCATCCCGTCGCAGAATATTTCGGCTAATTTCATAATAACACCCCTGATTATCGATGATAATATTTTACCGCAAACGCGGCGGCAAGTCAAGCGAAATCGCCGTCGGTCCGCGCATGAAGAAAAATGCGAAACGTGTCGAAAAATCCTCTTGACATTTGACTCAAACGGTGGTAATTTTTCTATGTTAAAATCTTAAACGGACAGTGACCGATACCGATGGACTCAACGGCAAAACCTAATATCGCCGCGGCGACGAAGGCGTTCGTCAAAAAGAACGCCGTTATGTTCGTCGCTTTTATTGCGGCCGTTATCACGAGCGTCATCGTCCCGCCGGACGCCGAATACGCCCGCTACTTCGACTATAAGACGCTGACCTGCCTTTTCTGCGTGCTCGCGGTCGTATGCGCTTTGAAGAACGTGCGCTTCTTCTACCTGCTGGCGCGGAAGGCGGTGCATTTTTTCAGAAACGCGCGCAAGTGCATACTCGCGCTCGTCTATATCACCTTCATAGGCTCGATGCTGATAGCGAACGACATGGCGCTGCTGACCTTCCTGCCGCTCGGATACCTCGTATTGACGACGACCGGCAAAGAGAAGTATATGGCGTTCACATTCATAATGCAGAATATCGCGGCGAACCTTGGCGGTATGCTCACGCCGTTCGGCAATCCGCAGAACCTCTATCTTTACACGAAGTTCAACATTCCCGCGACGGAGTTCATGAAGATAATGGCGCCGCCGTTCGCGGTCTCGATCGCGCTGATAACGCTCTGCTGCGTCTTTTTCGTGCGGCCGGAGCGACTGGAGATACCGGATGAAAAGGTTGAGCTCGACCCGGTAAAAACGACGGTATATCTTGCGCTTTTCGCCCTCTCGATAGCGATAGTTTTCCGAGGAATACCCTATTGGATAGGGCTGATCGTCATTCCGGCGGCGCTGCTCGTCTTTGACAGAAAAGCGCTGCTTCAGGTGGACTATCCCCTGCTGCTGACATTCGTTTTCTTCTTCATTTTCGCCGGCAACATGGCGCGGATAGACGCGGTACGCGGTTTTTTCTCGTCGCTGCTCGACCGGAACACGCTCGTTTTCAGCGCGGCGAGCTGCCAGTGCATAAGCAACGTGCCATCGGCGATACTGCTCTCGCAGTTCACGGCGAACTACCCCGACCTGCTCGTCGGAGTCAATATCGGCGGCGTCGGCACGCTGATCGCCTCGCTCGCGAGTCTGATAACCTTCCGCGAATACGTAAAGCACAACCCCGGAAAAACGTGGAGCTATATCGCGAAGTTTTCTGCGTTCAACTTCGGCTTCCTCGCGGCGCTGATTGCGTTCATGAGCGTGATAAAACTGCTGTGAAAACAAGAAGAATGAGATAAAGCAACGGCGCGTTTCAAGTGAAACGCGCCGTTATTATTACGCCTTTTATTATTTGCTCAACTTCTCGTGGATGGCGGCGGCGGCTTTTTTGCCCGCGCCCATCGCGAGGATGACCGTAGCCGCGCCGGTGACGGCGTCGCCTCCAGCGTAGACGTTCGGCTTGCTCGATTCCATCGTCTCTTCGTTGACGATTATGCAGCCGCGGCGGTTGGTGTCAAGTCCCGCGGTCGTGCTTCTGATGAGCGGGTTCGGCGTCGTGCCGAGCGCCATTATCACGGCGTTGACCGGAATGACGAAGTTGCTGCCCTGCTTCTCTACCGGACTGCGGCGGCCGCTTTCGTCCGGCTCGCCGAGCTCCATCTCGACGCACTCTATGCCGCTGACGCAGCCGTTGCCGTCGTCGAGCACGCGGACGGGGTTGGTCAGCATCTTAAAGTCGACGCCCTCCTCCTTGGCGTGGTGGACCTCTTCGACGCGGGCGGGCATTTCCGCCTCGCTCCTGCGGTAGATGATATAGACGTGATCGCTGCCCATGCGGAGCGCGCAGCGGGCGGCGTCCATCGCGACGTTGCCTCCGCCGACGACGGCGACGCTGCCGCCGCGCTTGATGGGCGTGTCGTATTCGTCCTTGTACGCTTTCATCAGGTTGATGCGCGTGAGGTATTCGTTGGCGGAATAGACGCCGTTGAGCGCCTCGCCCTCGATGCCCATGAACTTCGGCAGGCCCGCGCCGGTGCCGACGAAGACGGCGGAGTATTCGCCGCCGAGCAGCTCGTCGATCGTGACGGCTCTGCCGACGACGGCGTTGAGCTTGATCTCCACGCCGGAGGCCTCAAGCGCGTCGATCTCCGCCTTGACGATCTCCTTGGGCAGACGGAACTGCGGGATGCCGTAGACGAGCACGCCGCCGGCGACGTGGGACGCCTCGAAGATAGTGACCGAGTAACCGAGCTTCGCGAGCGCGCCCGCGCAGGTAAGACCCGCGGGGCCGGCGCCTACGACGGCGACCTTCTTGCCGTTGGGGGCGGCTTTTTCGCCGGCGTCCCCCTTGCCGAAGCAGTAGTCGGCGGCGAAGCGTTCAAGCCTGCCGATGCCGACCGGCTCCGCCTTTATGCCGCGCACGCACTTGCTCTCGCACTGGTTCTCCTGCGGGCAGACTCTGCCGCAGACAGCGGGCAGCGCGTTCGTTTCTTTTATCTTCGCGTAAGCGCCCTCGATATCCCCCGCCTTGATAAGCGAGATGAAGTCGGGGATGCGCACGCCGACGGGGCAGCCGCTGACGCAGGGGCTGTTTTTGCAGTTAAGGCAGCGTTCCGCCTCGCCCATCGCCATTTCCATGGTGTAGCCGAGGGCGACCTCTTCGAAGTTTTTGTTTCTGACGTCCGGATCCTGAACGGGCATCGGGCATTTGTTGGGTGTCATATTTGCCATTATTTGCCTCCCATGCCGAGACGGCACTTATGCGCTTCGACCGCGGCCTTTTCCTCCGCCTTGTAGAAGCCGTTTCTCCTCATCGCCTCGTCGAAGTCGACGAGGTGTCCGTCGAAGTCTGGGCCGTCGACGCAGGCGAACTTTACTTCGCCGCCGACGGTGACGCGGCAGCCGCCGCACATCCCCGTGCCGTCGATCATTACGGTGTTCATGCTGACGATGGTCTTTATGCCGTACTCCTTCGTGAGCTTGGAGACGAACTTCATCATCGGCAGCGGGCCGATGGCGATGACGGCGTCGTAGTCCGCGCCCTCCTCGATGTGCTTTTTCAGCTCGTCGGTGACGAAGCCCTTGTTGCCGTTGGAGCCGTCGTCGGTGGTTATGTAGAGGTTATCGCATACGGCGCGCATCTCGTCCTCGAGGATGACGATGCCGACGTTGCGGAAGCCCGCGATGATGTCCACCTTCGCGCCCATTTCGTGAAGCGCCTTCGCCTGCGGATACGCGATCGCGCATCCGAGTCCGCCGCCGATGACGGCGGCGCGCTTTATGCCCTCCAGCTCGGACGGTCTGCCGAGCGGGCCGACGACGTCGCGGAGGCAATCGCCCTCGTTCATTTCGCCGAGGCGCATCGTTGTCGCGCCGACCTCCTGGAATATGATCGTGACGGTCTGCCTTACGGCGTCGTGATCGGCGACGGTGAGGGGTATCCTCTCACCATGCTCGTCGATACGGAGCATGATGAACTGCCCCGCCTTCACCTTCGCGGCGACGAGCGGCGCTTCGATCTCCATCAGCACCGTGTTTTCGTTCAGGCGTTGTCTTTTAACGATTTTGTGCATAGCCGTATTCCCCCAGAATAAGTTTGACGTATCTGTCGAGCGCGTCCTGCCACGGCGGTAGCCGTTTGAAGCCGGCGTCGTCGAGCGCCTGCTTGGACATACGCGAGTTTTTCGGACGTTTCGCTGCCTGCGGGCGCATTTGCAGGTATTCCTCCGTGCTGATCGGCTTGACCTTCACGTCCGCGCCCGCGGCGTCGAAGATCGCCTGCGCGAACTCAGCCCAGCTGCAGTACCCCTCGTTCGTGGCGCAGTAGACTCCGTATTTCTCCGTCCGCACCATATCGGCGAGCAGGACGGCGAGGTCCGCGGTGTAGGTCGGAGAGCCGATCTGGTCGTCGACGACGGTCAGTTCCCCCCGCGTTTCGCCGAGCTTCAGCATCGTGCGGACGAAGTTGCCGCCGTTGACGCCGAACACCCACGAAATGCGGACGATGAAGAGCTTATCCGTCTGCTCGGCGGCGCGGAGCTCTCCGAGGTATTTGCTCTCGCCGTATTTGTTTATCGGCGCTTTCGGACTGTCGGGCGCGAAGGGTTCGCTTCCCTGCCCGTCGTAAACGTAGTCGGTGCTGATGTAGATCAGCTTTGCGCCGACGGCTTTGCACGCCTTCGCGATATTGCCGGTGCCTTCGGCGTTGACGGCGAAGCAGAGCTCCGTCGCCTCCTCCGCCTTATCGACGGCAGTGAACGCCGCGCAGTGCACGACCGCGTCCGGCGCGTAGGCGGTGACGTAATCCATTACCTGCGCCGCGTTCGTGAGGTCGAAATCCTCGATGTCGACGCCTTTGGCTTCTACGCCGCGCTTTTCAAGCTCCTTGACGACGTCGTAGCCGAGCTGGCCTTTGACGCCCGTAACCAATACTTTCATTTATATCGCTTCCTTATCTGCCGGAATACATCTTTTCGTAATAATTTTTATATTCGCCGTTGATGATGTTCTCCCACCACTTGCGGTTGTCGAGATACCACTGCACGGTGTACTTTATGCCGCTCTCGAAGTCGTGGGCGGGCTTCCAGCCGAGCTCGTCGACTATCTTCGTCGGGTCGATCGCGTAGCGCATATCGTGGCCGGGACGGTCGGTAACGTAGGTGATGAGCGACTCCGGCTTGCCGAGCTGTTTGAGTATCTCCTTGACGACCTCGAGGTTGGTCTTTTCGTTGTGGCCGCCGATGTTATAGACCTCGCCCACTCTGCCCTTATGTATGATAAGGTCGATCGCGGAGCAGTGATCCTCGACGAAGAGCCAGTCGCGGACGTTCTCGCCCTTGCCGTAGATCGGCAGCGGCTCGTCGGCGAGCGCGCGGGAGATTATCAGCGGTATGAGCTTCTCCGGGAAGTGATAGGGCCCGTAGTTGTTCGAGCAGCGCGAAATCGTCACCGGCAGCTTGTAGGTGCGGTGGTACGCCAGCACGAGCAGGTCCGCCGCCGCCTTTGACGCGGAGTACGGGCTGGAGGTGTGGATCGGCGTCGTCTCGGTGAAGAAAAGGTCCTTCCTGTCGAGCGGCAGGTCGCCGTAGACCTCGTCGGTGGATACCTGGTGATAGCGCTTGACGCCGTATTTGCGCGAGGCGTCCAGCAGCACCTGCGTACCCATGACGTTGGTCGCAAGGAAGAGCTCCGGCGTTTCGATCGAGCGGTCGACGTGCGACTCAGCCGCAAAGTTGACGACGATATCAAAGTTTTCCTTCTCGAACAGCTCATAGACGGCCTTGCGGTCGGCGATGTCCGCCTTAACGAAGGCGAAATTCGGGTTTTTCAGCGCCTCCTCGAGCGTTTCGAGGTTGCCGGCGTAGGTAAGCTTGTCGATGCAGACTATCTTGTAGTCCGGGTGCTCCCTGAGCATGTAGTAGATGAAATTCGAGCCGATAAAGCCGGCTCCTCCGGTGACGAGAATCTTCATAGCGTCTCCATTCCCCGCTTCAGCGGTTTTATTTGTTATAAACGAAGTTGCAGTCGCTGTCTTTGAGCAGCGGCGCTTTTCTGTCTTTTTCCGAAATAACCGGGTCGCAGTCAACCCACTGCCGCCAGTTTATGCCGATATCGGGGTCGTCGAATTTTACGGAGCGGTCGCAGTCGGGCGCGTAGTAGGCGTCAACCTTGTACTGCACCTCGACGTCGTCGGTCAGCGTAAGGAAGGCGTGACCAAACCCCTTGGGCAGGAACAGCTGCCTTTTATTCTCCTCCGAAAGCTCCACGCCGACGTACTTTTTGTAGTTTGGCGAGCCCTTGCGGAAATCGACGGCGACGTCGATTATCCTGCCGCGCGTGCAGCGGACGAGCTTCGTCTGCGCCATGGGGTTCATCTGGAAGTGCAGGCCGCGGAGCGTCCCCTTCTGCGCGGAGTAGGAGTGGTTATCCTGCACGAATTCGACGTCTATACCCGCTTCTTGCAAAACCTTTTTGGAGTAGGTCTCGGTGAACCAGCCGCGGTTGTCGCCGAACACTTTGGGCTCGATGATGAGCACGCCTTCAAGCTCTGTTTTGATTATTTCCATTACTAAGCGCTCTCCTTCAGTCTTTTATCTTGCCCTCGGCGACGTTCATAAGATGCTTGCCGTAGGGGGATTTTCCGTATCTGCGGGCCGCTTCCTTCAGCGTTTCGACGTCGATCCAACCGTTGTTGTAGGCGATCTCCTCGAGGGCGGCGATCTTCGTGCCCTGGCGGTTCTCGATGACGGAAACGTAGGAGGACGCCTCGAGCAGCGAGTCGACGGTGCCGGTGTCCAGCCACGCGTAGCCGCGGCCGAGCAGCTCGACGTTGAGGTTGCCTTTTTCGAGATATATGCGGTTGAGGTCGGTGATCTCAAGCTCGCCTCTGGCGCTGGGCTTCAGCGAAGAGGCGTATTCCGCCACCTTGTTGTCGTAGAAGTAAAGCCCGGTGACCGCGTAGTTCGAGGGCGGGTCTTTCGGCTTCTCGACGAGCGAAACGACCTTGCCGTTCTCGTCAAAGCCGGCGACGCCGAAGCGTTCCGGATCCTCGACGTAGTAGCCGAAGATGGTCGCGCCTTCGGTGCGCGAAGCCGCCTTTTTCAGGAGCTCCGCAAGACCGTTGCCGTAGAAGATGTTGTCGCCGAGTATCATCGCGCAGGTATCGCCGCCGATGAACTCTTTGCCGAGGATGAACGCCTGGGCGAGTCCGTCCGGCGAGGGCTGCTCCTTGTAGCTCAGGCGCACGCCGTAACTGCTGCCGTCGCCGAAAAGCTTCATGTAGTTCGGCAGATCGGTCGGCGTGGAGATAATGAGGATATCCCTTATACCCGCGAGCATGAGCGTCGACAGCGGATAAAACACCATCGGTTTGTCATAGACGGGCAAGAGCTGCTTGCTCGTCACCATCGTTATCGGGTATAACCTTGTGCCGCTTCCGCCGGCGAGAATGATCCCTTTCATAATGCGCTCCTTTTCAAAATTCTTTTATATGCAAGGTAATGTAAAAACGGAAAATGCAGATAGAGCAACTCGTAGAACATACGTCTGCCGATCCCGCCCGGCTTCATATTCATGAAATACTTGTGCAGCATCGGCGAGAAGCGTCTGACCTGCTTGCATCTCTCGAGATAAGCGATAGAAGCGTCGAGCCCTCCGCCGAGCGCGGAGTAGCCACGGCACATACGCGCTCCGCGCAGATGGTTCTGCTCAATGAGCGCGCGCCTGTATTCGAGGTAACCCTCGTAAGAAGCGTCGCCGCGGCTCTGCCTTATGACGTTGCCGGCGTAGTCGGTCACCGTGCCGTAGACGTTGCCCTCGTGGGCGCGGTAGTTCGTCAGCGCGGCGGGCATATAGATTATGCCCATAAGCTCCGCGGCGCAGAAGACGCTCACCCAGTCGTGCGCGAAGACGTCGCTCTTGAAGGGCAGCATCTTGCGCCTGACGGACGCGGTGAAAAGCTGCGAGCAGCCCGCGCAGAAATGCCGCACCGCGCACGCCTTTATCGCCGTGCCGGACAGCTTCGGGTAGCTTTTTTCCTTGAACCAGCTCTCGGAAATCACCTTGCCCTCCGCGTCGATACGGCGCATATCGGTATACGCCAGACTCTTGCCGGAGGTCTTGAGCACCGAAAGCATGATTTCAAGCTTGCCGGGCGCCCATACGTCGTCTTGATCCGCGAAAGCGACGTAGGGCGCGCTGCTCTGCATGAGCAGGAATTCAAAGTTGCGGACAAAACCGAGGTTGTGCTCCTGCTCGAAGAGCTTTACACGCGAGTCGTTGCGCGCGTATTCGCGGAGGATCTCCCTCGTGCCGTCCGACGACGCGTCGTCGCTGACAATCAGCGATATATCGGAGTGCGATTGACCGAGGATGCTGTCGATCAGCGGTCTTAAAAACCGCTCTCCGTTGTAAGTCGCAAGTAATACGTCGACCTTTTCCATTACGTCTCTTCTCCGTTATCGTATACAAAATGAAGTCTCACTATCCTGAGATCGTCCAATGCGCTGAAGGTGGTTTTTTCGAGGACCATACTATCGTTTTTCGCCGCGGCGTAGTGCAGATAATACGAAATGTCGACCGCCTTGCCGGTGGCGTACAGCAGATACTCCTTGACCGCCGCGTAATCACGCCTGCCGGCGAACTTCACGGTAACGTAATCCTCGCGCTTCTCAACGGCGGAAACGATGGAGACGCCTATCTTCTTGACGTCAAGCTCCGTATAGTATCCGCCGGTACGGTAAAACCAGTTGCAGGCGACGGCTTCGCTCTCGGGGTACTCCGCCCAGTCGTTCGGCTTATGCGAGGCGGTCATCTCCGCGCTCGTCACGCAGAAGTAATTGTGAGATACTGCGTTGCCTTCCTCTTCCGGCTCGCCCCATGTAATATCGGTGTAGTACCACTCGCCGTCAAGCAGGAGCATACTCCATTCGTGATTGTATTTCTCCCCGGTCTCGGCGTTTGTCACCGTACCGATTACCGACGTAGCGAATACGCCCATTCTGCGGAGCAGATACTGGTACGCGGCCGAGTATCCGGCGCAGACCGACTCGTGATTGATGAAGACGCTGACGATGCACTGACTGTCGTCCGTCAGCGGATCGTAACCGTCGCGGGAAACGATGACATCAGCGGTTTCGGTGTCATACTCCGTCGTATTGACTATGAAATCATGCGCGGCGAGCGCCTTGTCGTAGTCGCTCTTGTTCGCGTGCCTCTCAGCGAAGGCGTCGCAGACGGCGTCTATCTGCGCCGTCAGCTCCGCGACCTGCTCGCGTGTGTAGCGGTAGCGCGGCGTATACCTGCCGCCCATATAGAGCAGCGGCAGAAGATTTTCGTCATAATACAGGCCCGAGTTCGCCACCCAGAAAAGCTCCGGGCAATCGAGCAGCATCAGCTTGTTTATGCGTATCATATCCTTGACCGGAAGCGTAAGGCCGGTAACTTCATCGTCCATACGCTGATACGCCGCGAGCAGCAGCCGGTAGTTCAGCTGCTCCTCTTCGGACAGCTGATCATAATAAAACTTTCGCGTTCCGGTGCAGTCGATGACCGTTTCGCCCTTAGGGACGGTAACGCGGCGCAGGAAAGTCGCACTTCTGTTTATAAAGGAACAGCCTGACGCGCCGACGAGCAGCAGAAACGCGGCGAATAAAGCAGCCAGCTTTTTCCGATAAAAGCTCATTGGATTCCACCCGATATATTGATTATACCACCGTACGGCCCGCATTTCAATACAAATCCCGTACCGGAGACAAAAACCGCGGCTCTCAATAGAGCGCAGAAACCTCTTTTATCATATCCGAGTACGCGTTTTTCAGCGACTCGGGCGCGAGGACCCTGACCTTGCTTCCGAAGCCGAAGAGAAAGGCGAAAAACTGTGGACTGATCTTCGCTCTGACCCGCAGCTCGAAGGCGTCTTCACCGTGCTTCGAAACGCGGCAGTCCTCGCCGAAGCGGTCGACGACGAGGCCTATAAGCGAGTTGTCGAACAACAACAGGACGTTCTCCTCGGGACCGTTGAACATGCGGAAGGTACTGTCCATATATTTCGCAACGTCGAACTTCGCGATCTTGTCCGACTTTTCCGACGGCTTATCCGAAACGGACGGCTGCTCCATTTTGTCGACGCGGAAGTTCTTTATCACGTCGTCTGCGCCGTCGTAGCCGATGAGGTAGTAATACTCGTCGTCCCACACCAGTTCGCACGGCGTGATTTCGTAGTTCTTACCGTTACGGCGAAGAGTTCGCTTGACACGGCTCGCGCCGCCGAAGTCGGGCTTCCACTCGGCGTAGCGGAAGTTTATCATCCTTCCCGCCGAAATTGCGGAGTGGATGGCGTCAACATTGTAGAATATCCGCTCGTTGTGCGCACGGACGCGGTTCGGAACGTAGACGACGCGCTTCAGCTCACCCGCGCGGTATTCGCCCGCGAGAGACGCTATCTTTTTGATTATCCCCTGCGACTTCTTCTCCGTCAGGAACTTCGCCGCCGCGACCGCGTCGACGAGCAGCTTCAACTCCGGGAGATCGAACTCGCGTGAAGCGAGGTAATAACCGGATTGTTTACCTTTTACGTTGACAATATCCATTCCGAAATCACGGAGACATTCTATATCATCGTATATGCTTTTACGTTCGGCTGATATGCCGTTCTTATCAAGGTACGCTATCAAATCCTGAACGCTCGCGACGTGATCCTCGTCGGAGAAGCGTTCGAGGTATTCCTTGATATAAAGCAGTTTCAGTTTCTGATAGGGGTTTCTCGGCATCGGAGCGCTCCTTTCAGACCGCGTTCAGCGGGCTTCCCTCAAGGAAGCCGCGGAGGTTTTCTTCCACCTTTTCCATCAGGCGCACACGCGCCTCGTAGGTTCCCCACGCTATATGAGGGGTGATCGTGCAGTCTTCGCGTCCGAGAAGCGGACTGCCGGCAAACGGCGGCTCCTGCCTCATAACGTCGAGCAGAGCGCGGGATATCCTGCCGCTGTCGAGTCCGCGCGCGAGCGCCTCCTCGTCGACGACGCCGCCGCGCGAGGTATTGATTATGACGCAGCCGGGCTTGCATTTCGCTATGAAATCGTCGCAGACGTAGTTTGCCGTTTCCGCGTTCAGCGGACAGCAGAAGGCGATGTAATCTGAGTTTGCGGCGAGCTCGTCGCGCGAAACGAATTCATACGGGCAGTCCTTCTTCGTGCGGCTCGTGTAGATAACGCGCATACCGAAGGCGTCGGCTATCTTCGACACCGCCGCGCCGATGCTGCCCATGCCGACGACGCCGAAGGTCTTGCCGGCGAGCTCGTGCAGCGGCGTTTCGTAGAAGCAGAACTGAGGGCTTGAAGTCCACTTCCCCGCCTTCACGGCGGCGTTGTGTTCCGCAACGCCGTCCGTCGTTGAAAGGATCAGCGCGAATATGTGCTGCGCGACTGACATCGTACTGTACGCCGGCACGTTCGAGACGGTTATGCCGAGCGCGTGCGCGGTCTCAAGGTCGACGGCGTTCGTGCCGGTGCTGAGCAGACCGACGTATTTCACCGTCTTCATCCCGCGGAGTATCTCCGCGTCGAGCACGGTCTTGTTTATGATGAGAGCGTCCGCGCCTTCGCTGCGCGGGAGTATCTCCTCGCGCCTGCTGTAGTCGTAGACCTCGTATTCGCCGTATTTCGCGAGCCATTCCCACGAAAGATCGCCGGGGTTGGCGGAGTATCCGTCAAGCACGACCGTTTTCATTATTCCGCTCCTTCCGCACGCGCCTGCGAAAGCATCTCCGCGGCGCTCTCTCTGGTAACGTCGGTTATCCTGCTGCCGCCTATGATGCGGGCGAGCTCCTCCACCCTGCCGGCTTCGTCGAGCTCCCTGACGGAGGTGAACGTACCGCCGCCGACGACGTTTTTCTCTATCAAAAGATGGCGGTCGGCGTATGCGGCAATCTGCGCCAGGTGCGTTACCGCGAAGACCTGGCGGTCGCGGCTGACCTCCTTCATCTTTAACGCTATTTTGTCCGCGGCCCTGCCGCTGATGCCGGTATCAATCTCGTCGAAGATTATCGTGGCGACGTCGTCCTTCTCGGCGAGGGCTGTCTTGATCGCGAGCATTATGCGCGAAAGCTCGCCGCCCGACGCGATGCGGATTATCGGCTTCGGCGGCTCGCCCGGGTTGACGCTGATGAGGAATTCGCAGGTCTCAGCGCCGCCGGAGAAGTAATCGCACCCCGTCAGCTTCGCGTTAAAGACGACGTTCGGCATATCGAGGAACTTCAGCTGCGCGAGCACCTCGCGCTCGAATTTCGCGGCGGCGGCGCGGCGCTTTTCCGAAAGCGCGGCGGCGCGTTTTTTCAACTCCGCGAAAACGTTTTCGCGCTCGGCTTCAAGCTTTTTCAGCGCACCCTCGTAATCGCTGATAAGCCCCAGCTCCTCGTTTATCTTTTCGTAGTATTCCAGCACGGCGGCTTCGGAACCGCCGTATTTGTGCTTCATCTTATAGATGACGTCGAGGCGCTCCTCGACCTCGTCGACGCTCTCGCCCTCGTCCATCGAGTCGAGGAAGGACGAAACTCTGTCTGCGGCGTCGCGCAGCGAGAAATAAACCTCCTCCAGCTTCGCGGCTGTCTCCGCGAGCTCGGGTGAAACGGACGAAACGCCGTCGAGCAGCTGCCGCGAAAGGTAGACCGCGTCGACCGCGTTGAACTCCTCGCCGTCGCTGAGCTTTTCACGCGCCTCGGAGAGCGCGGAAACGATACGCTGTCTGTTGAGTATTAGCGCCTTGCGTGCGTTCAACTCGTCCTCTTCGCCGACGCGGATATTCGCCGCGGCGATTTCTTCGCACTGGAATGAAAGCAGTTCGAGCCGCTTCTCCCTGTCCTCGGATTTGCGGCGCAGGTCGTCGATCTTGTCTGTCAGCGCTGTGTATTCGGCGTATTTTTCGCCGTAGCTCTCAAGCTCGGGAGTGCAGTCCCCGATAGCGTCTATGTAATCCATGTGCCGCTCCGGAAGCATGAGCAGGCGGCTGTCGTGCTGGCCGTGGATGTCCACGAGCGCGGCGGCGCAGCCGCGGAGCGTCGCGGCGACGACGGGCCTGTCGTTTATGCGGCAGTAACTTTTGCCATCCGCGGTCACGTCGCGGCGAAAGAGCACCACGCCTTCGTCCGCGTCGATTCCCGCGTCTGCGAGAAAGCGCAGCGTCGCTTCGTCAACGTCGGTGAAGACGGCGGAGACGGACGCCTTCGCCTCTCCGGAGCGGATTATATCGCGGGTCGCCCTGCCGCCGAGGATGAGGTTTATGGAATCGACGAGGATGGATTTGCCCGCGCCTGTCTCGCCGGTCAGCACGTTGAAGCCGGCGGAAAAATCCACGTCGGCGGAGCGTATCACGGCGATATTCTCTATGTGAAGCGAGGAAAGCATACGCCCCCTCCTTTCGTTTGCGTCAGGAAATCAGCGTTTCAAGTTCGGATCTGAGGATCTCGGCGCGCTCGTTCGTGCGGAGAACGACGAATATGGTGTCGTCGCCGGCGATCGTGCCGACTATGTCGGGGTTCTTCATCGCGTCTATGAGCGAGCACAGGGCGTTAGCCATTCCGGGATAGCTCTTGATGACCACGATGTTCTGAGCGACGTCGGCTTTTATCATGGCTTCGGTAAAAAGCTTCGAGAACTTTTCGGGGTTGCCGAGCGCGTCGTCCCTCCCCGAAACGCCGTAGGCGTATTTTCCGGACGGGGTGCGGACTTTGACGAGATTAAGATCGTTGATGTCGCGGGAGACCGTCGCCTGCGTGACGTTGTATCCCTCTTCAAGAAGCGCCTTGCGCAGCTCCTGCTGAGTGCTTACCGTGCGGCTTTCGATAATTTCGAGGATCTTGACGTGTCTGGTCGGTTTCATGGTTTTCACTCCTCCGGTCATGTCAATTCAAGCCGAAAAGCTTGGTTTTGATTTTTTCGTAAAACGCCGTTTCATCCGGCGCGAGCAGTTCAAGGTACTTATCCGAACAACGCAGCACGACGCGGTCGCCATCCTGCAGCGGGACCGGCGCGTCTCCGTCAACGGTAAGAGTCGCTTCCCTGTCGCCGAGACCGACGACCCTCGCCGAAACCTCCGCGGTGTCCGGAAGCACGACCGACCTCGCGGTCAGCGTGTAGGGGCAGACAGGCGTGACGATTACGGAAGATACCTCCGGAGCGACTATCGGCCCGCCCGCAGACATGGAGTACGCGGTCGAACCGGTCGGAGTCGCGATTATGACTCCGTCGCCGCGCACAGTATATATTTCGCATCCGTCGACAGCGACCTCTATATCGATGATACGGGATATTCCGCCGCGGGAAACGACCGCTTCGTTCAGCGCAAAGCCGGAGCTGAGCAGTCCGCCGTCAGCGCCGAAAACTCCGAATTCCAGCAGCATACGCCTTTCTCTGTGCGCGTTCCGCAGCAACTGCGATACGCCGACGGCCTCGCGCTTTTCCGGCACCGTGAGAAAGCCTACCCTGCCGGTGTTCAGCGCAAGCACGGGGATCCCGCGCAGCGCGGCCTCCTTGCCGGCGTGAAGCACGGTACCGTCGCCTCCGACGACGACGCAGAGGTCGGCGTTTTCGCTCAGCCCCTTTTCCGTCACTACGGCTTCGTCGCCGGACGCGAGAAACAGCTCCCGCGCACGGTCAGCGGCGAGACGGCTGCGTTCGTTATTGTTGCATACTATCAAAGCTTTCATATTATCACCCGCCTATGATCTCCTTCAGAGAAGCCGCCATGCCGGCGCGGTCGAGGCCGAGCGCGGCGAGCGCTTCTTTCACGGTGGAATGCGGAACGAATGCGTCGTCGACGGCGCGGATGACGAACTCTCCGTTCCAGCCCGCCGCGGACAGCTTCGCCAGCGTCTGTTCGGCGACGCCGCCGGTCTTTATTCCCTCTTCAAAGAAGACGATCCTGTCGTATTTCATAATACTGTCGGGAAGCTCGAGCGGCTTGATCCTGTTGAGCTTGAGCGTCGATACGGGGAGATTCTCGGAATCGATTGCGGCGCGCAGCTCTGAGTAAAGGCGCCCGTAGGTCACGGCGAGCACGCTCCCACGCTCCTCGTATTCATAAGGCGCACCGGTATAGGAATACCCCGCCGGTCTGACGCCTTCGCCGCCGCGCGGATAGCGGACGGCGGAGGGCGCGTCGAGCGCGAGCGCTTCGCCGAGCATCGCAGTGAGTTCATCGCGGAACGCGGGCGCGTAGACGGTCATTTCGGGGATGCCCGTCAGATACGCGGCGTCGAAAAGTCCTTGGTGTGTTTCGCCGTCCTCGCCGACGACTCCGGCTCTGTCGACGGCGAACACTACCGGCAGCTTCTGGAACGCGGCCTCGATCAGAAGCTGATCGTAGGCGCGCTGCAGGAACGCGGAGTACACCGCGAAGACCGGCTTCATGCCACGGGCAGCAAGCCCGCAGCAGAAGGAAACGCCGTGTTCCTCCGCTATGCCGACGTCGAAAAACCTGTCGGGGAACTTCTCCTTGAAGGGCTTGAGCCCCGTTCCCGCGGTCATGGCGGCGGTAACGGCGCAGACGCGGCCGTCCGCTTCCGCGAGCGCGGTCAGCGCTTCGCCGAACGCCGCGGAGAAGGTCTCGCCCGTTCCCTCGGCGACCTTGCCGGTGTCGACGTCAAAGCCGGAGACTCCGTGGAAGCCCTCCGGCTCGGAGGCGGCGGGCTCGTAGCCCCTGCCCTTGACTGTCGTGACGTGGACGAGAACCGGTTTGTTCATGCGATAGGCGCGTTTCAGCACCGCGACGGTGTCTTCGATATTATGGCCGTCGATGGGACCGAGGTAGTCGACGCCGAGGCTCTCGAACATGGTGTTAGGCAGCAGCATCGCCCTCAAGATCCGCTTTATCCAGTTTAGGAACGCCAGGAACGGTCTGCCGAATATTCCCAGCGCCTTGAAGAAACGCTCGACGCGCTTCTTCGTGTTGTAATACGACATCCTCGTGCGCGTGCGAAGGAGATATCGCGCGAAGGCGCCGTGGTTTTTCGCTATCGAACGGCCGTTGTCGTTGAGGATGATGATGAGATTCTTTTTCGTGTTGCCGATGTTGTTGAGCGCCTCGAAAACCATCCCGTTTGAGAAGGACGCGTCGCCGATGACGACGACGGACTTCGCGTCGCTGCCGTTCAGCGCGTCTGCCGACGCCATGCCGAAGGCGGCGGAAACGCCGCTGCCGCTGTGTCCGGTCGCGTAGGCGTCGTATTCGCTCTCGCGCGGCTTCGGGAAGCCGGAAAGACCGTCCTTTTTGCGCAGCGTGGCGAAACTTTCGGCTCTGCCGGTCAGTATCTTGTACGCGTAGCTCTGGTGGCCGACGTCCCAAACGACGTGGTCTTTCGACAGATCGAGGACGTTGAGCAGCGCGACGGTCAGCTCCACACAGCCGAGGCTCGACGCGAGGTGTCCGCCGTTTTTGGAAACGGTCGCGATTATCTCTTCGCGCACCGCGTCCGCGAGAGCGGTCAGCTCCTCCGGCTTCATATCGCGCACCGCCTTCGGCATATTCAGTTTTGCAATGTCCGAAAGCTGCATTTTTCGTCCTATCTGTTTCTGTGAAGTAATTTGTCGGTGAGCGTCATAAGGAAATCGTTGTTCCCGAAGCCCGCGAGCGCGTCTTCGGCTTTTTGAGTGTATTCAGCCGCGAGTTTTTCCGCGGCGGCTCTTCCTGCGGCCGCGATGAGCAGACTCTGCTCGCCTTCCGCGTCGAGAAGGTCGTCGCGGAGCTGGAACGCAAGCCCCAGATTCAGCGCGAAGGCGCGGAGCTTATCGAGCGTTTCGCCTTCCGCTCCGGCGGCTATGCCTCCGCAGACGGCGGCGGCGACCAGCAGCGCGCCCGTCTTGCGGGCGTAGATTTCAAGTATATTGTCAACCGTAATATCGGCATCTATGTTGACGAATTCATCCGCCTGCCCGAGCGCCATTTCGTAGGCGCAGTCAGAGATAACGAGCACCGCTTCCGCGCTGCCGCCCTCCGAAGCGACGGAAAACGCCTTCGTCAGCAGGCCGTCTCCGGCAAGCAGCGCGAGCGCCTCTCCAAAGGCGACGTGGCAGGACGGTCTGCCCCTGCGTTCGTCGTCGTCGTCCATGCACGGCAGGTCGTCGTGGATCAGCGAATAGGTGTGGATAAGCTCGATCGCGGCGGCGTAAGGCAGCGCCTTTTCCGGTTCGCCGCAGAGCATATCGCAGACCGCAAGCGCAAGCGCGGGACGCACACGCTTGCCGTCCGAGAATAGCGTGTAGCCCATCGCTTCCTCAAGCGCCGAGCCGGAGCCGGCGCAGGCGCGCAGACGCGCCTCCGCTATGGAGACGTACTCGGCGTATTTTTCGCTGAAAGTCGCGTCATTCATTGGCGGTGAAGTCCTCTTTTTTCATGCCGTCGCCGTCCTTGACGAGCAGCTTTATCTGCTTCTCGGCGGCGTTGAGTTTCGCGGTGCAGACCTCGGTCAGCTTCACGCCTTTTTCAAAGAGCGCAAGCGCCTCGTCCAGCGGGATATCGCCGTTTTCAAGCGATCTGACGATATCGTCAAGCTGCTTTATCGCGGTTTCAAAACTGATGTCGCTCATATCTTTTCTCCTCCGGAAATAATATCCTTTTCAACTACCGTCTCTACTCGGCAGCCGGCGCTGCCGTCCCTGAGAAGCACTGTGATCGCGTCACCCGCGGAAAGCTCCTTCGCCGAGCGGAGGGGTCTGCCCTCTTTCTCGGATATTGAGTAGCCGCGCGCGAGCACGTTCAGCGGGCTCATCGCATTGAGCGACGCGGCCGCTTCAGAAAGGCGCTTGCGCGCCTGCTCCGTGCGGAGCTTCATAGCCGACGCGAACGCCTTGACGGCGTAGTCGAGATTCATGCGGCGCTGATCGACCTGATACATCGGGCTCTCCATGCAGCGGCGGGACTTCAACTCGTTAAGCCGCTTGCGGCAGAGCTCGACGCGCTTGCCCATCGCCGCGCACATGCGCTTTTCGCAGCCGTCGAACCACGTCAGCATATCGGCGGCGTTCGGCACGGCAAGCTCGGCGGCCGCCGAAGGCGTCGGCGCGCGCAGGTCCGCGACGAAGTCGGCGATCGTGAAGTCGGTCTCGTGCCCGACGGCCGAAATTACCGGCGTGTCGCTCGCAGCGATCGCGTAGGCGAGCTCCTTTGAGTTGAACGCCCAGAGGTCTTCTATCGAGCCTCCGCCGCGCCCGATGATGATGACGTCGACGGGCTCCGCGCCGGAGTTGAAGTATTCGATGCCGCGTATGATCGTCGGCGGCGCGTCCTCGCCCTGCACCAGCGCGGGGTAAAGTATGATTTCGGCGAGCGGATACCGCCTGCCGAGGATGTTTATCATGTCGCGGATCGCCGCACCCGTCGGCGAGGTCACTATGCCGATCTTGTTCGGCAGGCGCGGGAGTTTCTTCTTTTTCGCCTCGTCGAAAAGTCCCGCCTGCCGCAGTTCTTCCTTAAGCTGCTCGTAGGCGATATTCAGCGCGCCGAAGCCGTCCGGGATCATATCGTCGATATAGAGCTGATACGCCCCGTCGCGTTCGAAGACGCTGACGCGCCCGTGGACTACGACCTTCATGCCGCTCTGCGGCTCAAAGGTCAGCTTGTCGGCGCTGCCCTTAAACATGACCGTCTTGATCAGCGAGTTCTCGTCCTTGAGCGTCATATACATATGTCCGCTGCGGTGGTGGATGAAGTTGGAAAGCTCGCCGCGCACCCAGACGGAATTGAGTATATCCTCCGCGTCGATTATCTGCTTTACGTACTTATTCAGCGCGGAAACGGTTATGATATTGCGTTCGGGCATCGCTTCACTCCCCTTTCAGACCGCACAGCGCGGCGGCGAGAAACGCCGTTCCGGCGGCGTTATCCGACGAAAACTCCGGCTTGGTGAAGATCGCGTTCTCCACCCGCGCGGAGACGTAATTCCTGATATATTCGCTCGACATTACCCCGCCCGCGAAAAGTACCGGCACGCCGCCGCGCTCTTCGCGCAGCCGCGCCGAAACGCGCACGAGCATCTCCGCGACGTAGCCGAAGCAGTATGCCGCTACGTATTCGGGCGCCGCGCCTTCGTCGAGCAGACGGGCGCAGACGTTCTCGACGCCGGAAAGACAGCAGTCGCTGCCCTTCAGCACAGGCTTCGCGGAAACGTCGCCGGCGTGCGCGAGCGCGAGCTTATCCATTTCGGCGCCCGCGGGGAAGCCGAAGCCGAGCCGCACGCCTATCCTGTCGATGAGCTGGCCCGCGCTGATATCGAGCGTTTTTGAAACTATATCCACGGAGACGCCGCCGCGTGAGCTCTTGACGAAAAGCCCCTCGGTCGTGCCTCCGGAAACGTGAAACGAGATGAAGTCGGACGCGAGCAGGTCTACCCTGCCGGCTCCGTAAAGCGCGGCGGCGATGTGCCCCGCCTGATGCGAAAGTTCCTTCAGCGGCGCGCCGTGGCTCGCGGCGATGCCGTGAGCAAAGGTCCTGCCGACGAGGAAGCACGGCATATACGAGCCCTCCGCGTCGCGCGGACGCGTCGAAACGCCGACTCCCGCGAGCTCCGCGCCTTCCGGCAGGCGCGAGAAGAGCTTTTCCGCGACCTCCGGCAGCTGCTTTACGTGCAGGAATACCGCGTCGTTCTGACGCAACCCCTTTTCGCCGGCGGCGACGGGCAGCAGCTTCTTTTCGCTTATCATAACGCCGTCCTCAAGGTATGCCGCGGCGGAGGTGGTGTAGTTGCTCGTGTCTATTCCGAGATAGTATTTCATTCTTCCGCTTTCTCTTCTTCCGACTCTTCAGACTTCGCGTCCGCAGCCTTCGGAGGCAGTTCGCGCACTATAGAGCCGAGTATGCCGTTGACGAAGGCGGAGCACTCCGTGCCCTCGTACTGCTTGGCGAGCTCGACCGCCTCGTTGACGGTGACGCTCGTCGGAACGTCGTCCGCGCAGAGAAGCTCGCAGACTGCGAGGCGAAGCGCCGCTACCGTCACGGACGACATACGCTGCACCGTCCAGCCGACGGCGTATTTCTCTATCAGCGCGTCGATCTCGGCGCGTCTGTTTTCGCAGGCGACGAGCATAGCGACGGAGTGGTCGTCAAGTTCCTGCTCTTCGCCGCGGCGCACAGCGAGGATATCCTCCGCCGTGTGCTTGCCGAAGCCGTATTCGAATATCATTTCAAACGCCGTGCGGCGCGCTTTCGTTCTGCTCATACGTATTCTCCCTTTTTACCTGATAGCTGCATATATACATATTAGATTATACACTATCCGTCTGCAAAAAGGAATACTTTTTCTCAAAAAATGTATATTTTTTATTTATAAAACAGAGCCGACGCAAAAACCGCGCCCGTGAGGGCGCGGTTTTTAAGTTTCTGCATAATTGCGCGGGTGATCAGATCGCCTCTATGGAGCGGCTTCGACGCTTATCTCTTCAGCGCGATGACGACGCGGCGGGCGCTGCCTTCGCCTTTGGAGTAGGACTCGAGGCCGTCGATCTCCTGGATGACCATGTGCACGATGCGTCTCTCATTCGGGCTCATCGGCTCGAGGGTCAGGCTTCTGCCGGTCTTGCGGACGCGCTCGGCGTACTTCTTCGCGAGGCGTTCGAGCGTCTCTTCCCTGCGGGCGCGGTAGCTGCCCGTGTCGATGTAGACGCGCATATGCTTCTCGCCGCTCTTGGCGGAGACGATGCCGGTCAAGTACTGCAGCGCGTCGAGCGTTTCGCCGCGGCGGCCGATGATGGAGTTGATGTCGTCGCCCTCGATGTTGATGCGGACGCCGTCTTCGGTCTGTTCGCTCTTGATCTCAACAGGCTTGGAGGATATGTAGGGAAGGATCTTCGCGAGGAAGGCCTCCGCCCTCTCCTGCTTGCTGCCGGCGGGCGCGTCGCTCTTCACGGGCGCGGGCGCGGGCGCGGACTCTTCGGGAGCCGCTTCGGCGGCTTCCTCTTTGCGCTCTCTGCGGGAGAGCTTCTTCTCTTTCTTCTCCGGCGCGGGCTCCTCGATAACGGGAGCAGCCGCCGGCGCTTCTTCGGCTTCGACTTCTTCGGGTCTGCCGTCGTCGTAGAACGCGACGACCTCGGCGTTAGTGCCGCCCATAAAGCCCAGCACCTTCTTGGTGGGTGCGGTGATGACCTCTACTTCAACGTCGTCTCTGTCCCTGCCCAGTTTTTCGCAGGCGGCGCGGATGGCGTCATCTATGGTCTTACCGGTCCCGGTAGCTTCGATTCTCATTGTTAATACTCCGTTCCGCCGTCATCGGACGGCAATTATCACGTCGCGGAAATCACCGTCTCCACTCTTCCTCTTCCCTGCGGCGGGCTTCGGCGAGTTTGCGCTTGGCTTCTTCCTTGAGTTCCTTCGCGCTCTTGGGGCCGACCTCCTCGACGGTATAGTCTTCGTTTTTGATAAGGATGTTAGCTTCTTCTCTCGTTATCGCTTCGCCCTTTTTGGCCTTCTTTTTGGCGCGGATACGCATCACGCGCTCGACGGTGTAGTACCTGCCGAGGATGATGGTCTGGACGGTGAGGACGACGTTGGATACGCACCAATAGAAAACGAGCGCGGACGGTACGGAAAAGCCGATGACTACCGAAAAGATAGGCATGAACAGCATCATTCCCATACCGGGCTGCTTCTCGCCGCCGGCGTTACGCTGGTTGATCTTCATCGTGATCAGCTGCATCAGTAGCGCGGTGAGACCGGAAAGCAGCGGGAAAAGCCAGTAAACCGAAATCTGCCCGAAGGACGCGGTCTGCGTCAGGTCGAGCCCGAAAAGCTTCAGGTTCAGCGGCAGGCCGAAGAGCGAGTCGCCGGAGATCTTCGCGAAGTCGGCGGCGTTCCAGCTCGCCTGCGGAAGGCCGGCGTAGTACATATCGAGCGTGCTGACGCCTTCGACCGCAGGAAGCGCGTTGATAAGGTCGTTCGCGACGCCGGCGATGTAGTGCAGCGGGTAGCGGATGACTTCGTAAAGTCCGATGAATATCGGCAGCTGGATCAGCGCGGTGAGACAGCCGGAATAAGGCGAATAGCCTTCGGACTGATAGAGCGCGTTGATCTCTTCCCTCGCCTTCATCGGATCGCTCTTGTACTTCTGGCGTATTTTGTTTTCAAACGGGCGCATCCTCGCCATCATGGTCTGGCTCTTCTGCTGCTTTATCGAAAGCGGCAGGAGCAGCAGGCGGATAATGATGGTAAAGAAGATAATAGAAAGGGCGTAGTTACTGAATATATAATACAGCCCTCTCATCAGATACCCGAAGGGTATCGCAATGATACTAAACACTTGTGTTCCTCCTGCGTACCGTTACGGTACGGGGTCGTAGTATTTCTTCGAAAACGGGTTGCAGCGGAGAAGCCGCTTGAACGCGAGCCATCCGCCCTTCAGCGCGCCGTATTTCGTTATCGCCTCGTATGCGTAGGCGGAACAGGTCGGGTAAAACCTGCAGTGCGGCTGCGTGTGCGGTGAGATATGCTTTTGATAAAACTTTATCAGCGCGAGAAAACAGCGTTTCATCATTTCAACCCCAGGCGCTCAACGAGCTCGCAGATAGCTTCCCCGACTTCGCCCGACTTCATACGCGGCGTTCTGCCGCGGGCGACGAAAACGAAGTCGTAACCCTGCGGCAGGCGGTGTTCCACCGACCGGTAGCCTTCTCTGATGACGCGGCGCGCGCGTGTGCGGGTAACGGCGTTCCCGATTTTCACGGAAACGGTTATGCCGATGCGGTTACGGTCCGTGCGGTTTTTCTTCGCATAGACCGCAACCGCGTTATCCGACGCGCTTTTGCCGCGATAATACAGTCTGCGGAACTCCGCGTTCTGCTTCAGAGTCAAAAGCTTCATTGATAAATCAGTAGCTCAGTCTGGCTCTGCCCTTCGCTCTGCGGCGGGCAAGGACCTTTCTGCCGTTCTTGGTGGCCATTCTCTTGCGGAAGCCGTGCTCCTTCTGGCGCTGCAGCTTCTTGGGCTGGTACGTTCTGATCATAATTTACACCTCCGTGTCTAACTGTTTCTTTTCTTTATGAAATGCCTTGCGGCAATATCAGCGGGATTACTCCTCGTTCTCCTTCGCGGCGGCGTCGATGACCTTCTGCGCCTCGTTGGCGGGAGCTTCGTCGTAGCGCTCGAACTTCTGCTCGAACCAGCCCTTGCCCTGAGTGAGGGAACGCAGGAAGATCGCGTAGTCGCTCATCTCGGCCATCGGGACTTCGGCTTCGACGATCTGCATGCCCTTCTCTTCGGCGGGGTTCATGCCGAGGATCCTGCCGCGGCGCTTGCTGACGTCGCCCATGACGTCGCCCATCATGTCGCTCGGAACGACGACCTTGAGATTCGCGATGGGCTCGAGCAGGACCGGAGACGCCTTCGCCATACCCTCTTTGTAAGCGAGGTTAGCGGCGATCTTGAACGCCATTTCGGAAGAGTCGACGGGATGGTAGGAGCCATCGTACAGGGTGGCCTTCAGGCCGACGACCGGGTAGCCGGCGAGTACGCCCTTGGTCACGCTGTCGCGCAGGCCCTTCTCGACCGCGGGGAAGAAGTTCTTCGGGACGGAGCCGCCGAATACTTCCTCTTCAAAGATCATTTCGTCGCCCTCGCAGGGCTCGAAGCGGATCCACACGTCGCCGAACTGGCCGTGGCCGCCGGACTGCTTCTTGTGTCTGCCCTGAACTTCGACCTTCTTGCGGATCTTCTCACGGTAAGGCACCTTCGCGTCCTTAAGATCGACGGAAACGCTGGACTTGCTGTTCTTCAGCTTGGAAACGATAACGTCGAGCTGAGTTTCGCCCATGCCGCTGATGATCTGCTGCTTCGTTTCGGCGTTGTTCTCGAAGGAGATGGTGGGATCCTCTTCCATCAGCTTGCGGAGGCCGGAAGCGATCTTTTCTTCATCGCCCTTCGCCTTGGGAGCGATGGCTTTGGAGAGGCAGGGCTTCGGGAAATCGAAGACCGGCATGACGGTCTCGTTGCTCTGCGTGCAGAGGGTGTCGCAGGTGGAGGCGGAGGCCATCTTCGTTACCGCGCCGATGTCGCCGGCGGGGATGGTGTCGACCTCGATCTGCTTCTTGCCGACGATATTGTAAACGTGGGCGATCTTTTCGGTCGTGTTCGCGCGCGGATTGTATACCGTCATATCCGGTTTGATCTCGCCGGAGTAAACGCGGAAGTAGGAGACCTTTCCGACGAAGTCGTCGGCTACGGTCTTGAAGATCTGGGCGACGGGAGCGCCGGATTCGACCTTCTTGGTATCAACGGGCGACGGAAGCATGTGGGTGATGCCGTCAAGCAGCGGAACGATGCCGGTCAGCGTAAGCGCGACGCCGGGATAGACCGGGCTGATGGAGCCGTTGACTATGCCCTTGGCGATGCCGTCCTTGATCTCGGCCTCGGTGAAGGCTTCGCCGGAGAAGTACTTCTCCATCAGTTCTTCGCTGACTTCGGCGACGCTCTCGTTGATGACTTCTTTGTAATGCTCGATGCGCTCGGCCATGTAATCCGGAACCGGAACCTTTTTCTCGACGCCGTTCTCGAAGGTGTACGCCTCGTTGTCGAGCAGGTTGACAAAGCACTCGAGCTTTCTGTCCTTTATCGCGGGCAGGATGACCGGAATGACCTCGCTGCCGTAGATCTCGTGCAGCTTGTCGAGGGTTTCGTAGAAGTTCGCGTTCTCGTCGTCGACGCGGTTGATGAAGAACATACGGGCGAGGCCGTTCTTCTTGCAGAGCTTCATCGCCTTGTAGGTGCCGACGGTGTCGGCGTTGTCGGCGGTCAGAACGATGACCGCGGCGTCCGCGGCGGCGGCGCCGCTGATGGCTTCGCCCTCAAAGTCGAAGTAACCGGGAGTGTCGATCGCGTTGATCTTGGTCCCGTTCCAGTCAAAGGAGGCGAGTGAAAGCGAGATGGATATCTTTCTTCTGGATTCCTCGGGATCGAAGTCGAGGTTGGAGTTGCCGTCGTCCACCTTTCCGAGGCGCTCGGTGACCTTCGCAAGATAAAGCATGGCTTCGATAAGAGAAGTCTTGCCCTTGCTGCCGTGTCCGAGGAATACGACGTTTCTGATCTTTTCGGCAGGATAAGTTTTCATTTGGATCCCCTTTCAATATGTTGTAAATGCGTTTCACTGAACGCAAAATGCACATCAAGAAATATTATAATATAAGTTGTCAAGTTTTTCAAGTTTTTTTTTCATCGGACAATCTATTTGATAAAAAAGCGCAGCGCCTTCGGTATTACCGAGATATTCATCGGCAGGTCGGGACCGTGCTGGCCGTCCATGTCGGCGTGGCCGAAAACCCAGTCGTGGTTGACCGCTTCGACGTAAAGCTGCTTCGTGCGGAAGTAGACGACGTTCTTGTTGTGAAGGTGTCTGCCGAGCAGCAGCTTGATGAAGAGCGGCACGACGCTGCGGAACTTTATGTACTTTACGCCGACGAAGTCGAGCAGTCCGTCGTCCGCGACGGCGTCACAGGCGATCTTTTTAAGCCCTCCGGTGCTGACTCCGTTCATCGCGATGAAGAAGAAGAAATCGTCCTCGATCTCGGTCTCCTCCGCGACTACGCGCAGGCGATAGTGCTTAAGCAGCTTGACCATCGACACGCCCTTGGCGTAGTAAGCGAGCTTGCCCCACTTCGCCTTTTTGGCGGGGTCGAACTCCATTGTGCTGTTCATGAAAAGTCCGGCGCCGCAGATGTTGATGAAATACTGATCGTTGGCGACGCCTACGTCGATGCCTCCGAGTTTGCCCGCCTTGTAGAGCTCCACGCACTTTTTCGCCTTCGGCTTCACGCCGAGGTAGTAGGCGAAGTCGTTCGCCGTGCCTATCGGGCAGACGAAGACCGGCACGTCGACGGAGTGATTCATCATGCCGTTGACGACCTCGTTGATCGTTCCGTCGCCGCCGAGGATGAAGATCGCCTTGCACCCCTCAGGATCAAACGTGTCGAAAAACCGCGTCAGATCGCCCTTCTCCTTGCTGGGATAAACGCGGACGTGCTCCCGCTCCTGCGCGAGCAGGTAGACGAGCTGTTCAATAAACTTGCGGGACTTTCTGCGCTTGCCCGCGGTAGGATTGTAAAGTAACTGTACGAATTCCAACTTCCTCACCCTTTGACTGAATGTAAAACGCGGTAACCCGCTTCTTTTTCTATAGTTTCGCAGTTGCCGAAAAGCACACGGATGTGCTTCTCCGCGCTCTCGGCGCCCTGCTGTCTGCGTATGACAACGAACAGCTCTCCCCCCGCCTTCAGCAGCCCGAAGGCGTTGTCGAAGAAGGCGTATACGGTCTTCTTGCCGGCGCGGATGGGCGGGTTCGTGACGACGGCGTCGAACGGGCCTTCCATCCCATCGCCCGCGTCGGACTCCGCGCACACGGCGGAAACTCCGTTCAGACGGACGTTTTCGCGGCAGAGCGCGAGAGCGCGTTCGTTGACGTCGCACATGACGACGGAGGCGCCCGCCTTAGCGAGCGTCACGCCTATCGCGCCGTAGCCGCAGCCGAGATCGAGTACGCGTGCGCCGTCCCATTCGCGGAAGCGCAGCAGCGCCTCGAGCAGCACGCGGCTGCCCCTGTCCACCCTGTCGGCGGAAAAGACGCCGGCGTCGCTGTTGAAGCGCACGGATACGCCGCCGACGGTCAGCTCGAAGCTGCGCGGACGGGACGCGCTCGTCGGCTCGGAGGAAAAGTAATGCTCGCTCATGCCCTTTTCCACTTCACGCCCTGCGGCGTGTCCTCGAGGATTATTCCCTTAGCCTTCAGCTCGTCGCGGATGCGGTCGGCTTCGGCGTAGTTCTTATTCTTTTTCGCCTCGGTGCGCTGCGCGATGAGCGCCTCGATCTCCGCGTCGATGCCCTGATTCGCTTCGTCGGCGAAGCCGAGGACTCCGCAGAGCTCGTTCAGCAGCGCGAGCCCGTGCTTGAGCGTTGCCTTCTCCGGCTCGCCCGCGAGGTAGGTGTTAAGATCGCGCACGAGGTCGAAGACGGCGGCGAGCGCGTCGGCGGTGTTCAGGTCGTCCTCCATCGCGGCGATGAAGGCGGCCTTGCGCTCCGCCCACTTCGCTTCGGCGGCGGTATCCTCGGCGCCCTCCGGCGCGGATTCAATACGGAAGCGCAGGTCGCCGCGGCAGTTGTTTATGCGCTTGAGACTCGCGGCCGCCTGCTCGAGGATATCGACGGAGTAGTTTATCGGGCTGCGGTAGTGCGCGGAGAGCAGGAACATACGGATCGGGCCGTAGCCGAACTTTTCCGCGATGTCGCGTACGGTGAAGAAGTTGCCCTTCGACTTGCTCATCTTCGCGTTGTCGACGTTTATGTAGCCGTTGTGCAGCCAGTAGTGCGCGAAGTCGGCGCCGTTGGCGCATTCGCTCTGCGCGATCTCGTTCTCGTGGTGCGGGAAAATCAGATCCTTGCCGCCCGCGTGTATGTCTATCGTTTCGCCGAGGTGCTTTTTGCACATGGCGGAGCACTCGATGTGCCAGCCCGGCCTGCCATTGCCCCAGGGGGAGTCGAAGTAGGGCTCGCCCTCCTTGGCGGCTTTCCACAGCGCGAAGTCCATCGGGTCGCGCTTGACGTCGCTGACTTCGATGCGCGCGCCCGCCTCCAGCTCCTCAAGCGGCTGATGTGAAAGCTTGCCGTATCCGCCGAATTTCTTGGTGGAAAAGTAGACGTCGCCGTTCGATTCGTAGGCGTAGCCCTTGTCGACCAGCGTTTTGACTATGTCGATGATGACGTCGATATGCTCCGTCGCGCGCGGATGCACCGAAGCCGGACGTACGCCCAGCCCCTTGGCGTCGGTGTAGTACTCCGCGATGAAGCGCTCGGCGTAGTCCTTCGCAGGCACGCCCTCCTTATTCGCGGCGTTGATGATCTTGTCGTCGATGTCGGTGAAGTTCTGCACGAACTTGACCTTGTAGCCCATATACTCGAAGAAGTTGCGGAGCGTGTCGAATACGACGAACACTCTCGCGTTGCCGATGTGGAAATAGTTATAGACGGTCGGCCCGCAGGCGTACATCTTCACCTCGCCGGGAGTTATCGGCACGAATTCCTCTTTTTTGTTCGTAAGCGTGTTGAAAAGCAGCATGATACGCATATCCTTCCATTTTATATACAGGATTATATTACCACAAAAGCGCCGTCAATGCAAGATATTATTTCACTTTTTCGGCGATAAAAGCTCGTGTTTCCGTGCGACCTCCGTTATTTTGCAAACCGCGGGCGTGAAGCGGCCGTTCGGAACTCGGCTTATCCCCGATTCACTCGCCCTTTCCCCGCTTTTCGACCGTTCGCCCGTCACGTCGGCAGGATTTTTTCATTTTTTACAAAATTTTATATTGAATTTTTCCCGAGCGCGTGTTATCATATATAAACCCGCCGGCGGCAACGATGAGTTTCACCGCCCTTAAACGCACGGGAGGATCGGAGGAAAACGCAGTGGACGGTAATATCAAAATGCGCACCTCAGCGTTCGGAGGCTTCAACAAAAACGACGTTCTCACCTATATAGACGCGCTCAGCCGCAAGTACAAAGCGGTCGAAACGGAGCTCAACGGCAGGATCACCGAGCTCACCTCCTCGCGCGAAGCGCTCGCCGAGCAGGTCGAAGACTTCTCTGCGCGCATATCCGCGCTCGAGGAAGCCTGCGCGAAGGCTCAGGACGCCGCTGAAAAAACGAAGGCGGAACGCGAAGCCGCCCGCAGCGAAGCGAGTGAGCTCCGCCGCAAGGCCGTTCTGCTCGAGGTCGAGAACAACAGACTCAAGTCTCAGATATCCTCCGGCGAGAAAGACGCCGAAAAGGTACGCGAGGAAAAGGAAAAGATCGCCGACGCGATCATCGACGCCCGCAAGAACGCGCAGCTGATCATGGATTCCGCGCGCGATCAGGCCGTCGGCAAGATTCGCGACGCAGAGGAGGAGATCAACGGCCTGCACCACAAGGTCGAGAGCTTCATTTCCGACGTCGAAGGCATGAAGCACGCCATGGCGGAAATGCTCCGCAAGGTCGAGGGCAACGTCGGCGAGATCAGCCTGCGCCTCGACGAGCTGCACAAGGAGGTCTATAAGATAGACAATTCCCTGAAGCTCATCGCGCTCGACGCCGGAGTCGAACAGCTGAAAATCAAACGCGGCGAAAACGCCGACAGTGCGCTTGTCTCCGACGACGCCGCGCTGTAAAGAATAAAGCAAACAAAAACGGGAACGCGATCGCGTTCCCGTTTTTTCCACTTTATTTTCAGCAATACTTTTCGCAATAGGCGATCTTGATGCAGACGGAAAGCAGCTCGATCGCGGTGCGGAGCTCCTCCACGCTCGGATAGGTCGGCGCGATACGGATGTTGCGGTCGCGCGGGTCCTTGCGGTACGGGAATGTCGCGCCGACGTTCGTCAGCTTGACTCCCGCTTCGGAGGCGAGGTCGAACGCCCTGCCGGCGCAGCCGTCAGCGGTGTTCAGCGAGATGAAGTAGCCGCCGCGCGGCTCGTTCCAGCTCGCCGCCTCGGGGCAGTCCGCGAACTCGCGTCGCAGCACCTCTATCGCCGCCTCGAACTTCGGGCGGATCAGCGCGGCGTGCTTTCTCATATGCTCGCGCATACCCTCTATGTCGCGGAAGAATCTGACGTGGCGCAGCTGGTTGAGCTTGTCGGGGCCTATCGTCTGACGCGAGATGATGCGCTCGGCGTCCTTTATGTTGCGCTCGCTGGAGGCGAACGCCGCGACGCCGCTGCCGGGGAAGCTTATCTTCGACGTCGAGCCGAAGATGTAAGCAAGGTCGGGGTTGCCCGCCTTCTCGCACTCGCTCTGCAGGTCGAGCAGCTTATCACCCTCGTCGTAGAGATCGTGGATGCAGTAGGCGTCGTCCCAGAATATGCGGAAGTCCGGCGCCGCTGGCTTCAGCGCGGCGAAGCGGCGGACGGTCTCGTCCGAGTAGGTAGTGCCGTCGGGATTAGAGTATTTCGGCACGCACCAGATGCCCTTTATCGCGGGGTCGGAGGATACGAGCTTCTCGATAGAGTCCATATCGGGGCCGGTCGGTGTCATATCGACGTTTATCATCTTTATCCCGAAAAGCTCGCAGATGGCGAAGTGCCTGTCGTAGCCCGGCACGGGACAGAGGAACTTGACTTCGTCAAGTCTCCCCCACGGCACGCCGCCGAGGACGCCGAAGCACCAGGCGCGGGAGATGGCGTCGTACATCATGTTCAAACTGGAGTTGCCGCCGATGATGATGTTATCGCTGTTGACGTTCAGCATTTCGGCGAAAAGGCGCTTCGCCGCCGGAATGCCGGTCAGCAGTCCGTAGCTGCGGCAGTCGATCCCGTCGGTGCGGCAGTCCTTCGCGGTCGCGAGGTTGGTAAGCATTTCCTGCGAGACCGCGAGCTGCTCCGGCGCGGGCACGCCTCTCGACATATTCAGCGAGAGATCCATCGCCTTGAACGCCGCGTATTTTTCCCAGAGTTCGTTGATGTTCAGCATAAGTATTCGCCCTTTATCGCTTTAATGTATTGAATATTGCAATTATATTACTTTTCCCCGTTGTTTGCAATTATTTTTTCCGAAAACCGCTCAAAAATCGTCTACTTGCACACCTATTTGTGACAAACTATCAAAAATTTGTCTATATATTTGCAAAACCTCTTCACAAAAGACACAAAATAAGTTATAATACACGATGGTGAAGAATAACTCTGAACCGTTTGCCGCTTGTGCGGCGGAAAGGAGCTTTGATATGGAAGACAAAAGGATCCTCATCGCGGACGATGAAGAAGGCATAAGGGATATGGTCAAGGAGTACGTCAGCCTCGACGGTTTCTCCGTCGACGAGGCCGCCGACGGCGAGGAGGCGCTCGACCTGCTGGCGAAGAACAAATACGACCTGCTCCTGCTCGACGTCATGATGCCGAAAGCCAACGGCTGGACGGTGCTCCGCAAGCTGCGCGAGACCTCCAACCTGCCGGTAATCATGCTCACCGCCAGAGGCGAGGAATACGACAAGCTCTTCGGCTTCGAGCTCGGCGCGGACGACTATATGATCAAGCCCTTCTCCCCGAAGGAGCTGCTCGCCCGCATGAAGGCGATCATCCGCAGATCCGAAACCGACAAGTCCGACGACTCCGGCAAGGAGGTCGACGTCTTCGGCGGGCTGAAGATAGAGTACTTCTCCCGCAACGTCTACGTCGACGGCGAGCTTATCTCGCTTACGCCCAAGGAGTTCGAGCTGCTCAGCTTCTTCGCGCACAACGAGCACTACGTCTTCACTCGCGAACAGCTGCTCTCGAAGGTGTGGGGCTACGACTTCTACGGCGACGAGCGCACCGTGGACACGCATATCAAGATGCTGCGCGACAGTCTGAAAAACTACCGTTCCTACATAGTCACCGTCTGGGGAACGGGCTACAAGTTCGAGACGGGTAACACTAAATAATGAAGGGTCTTGCGCTGAAGTTCTGGGCCGGTATGACCGCGCTGATAGCCGGTATGCTGGTGCTGCTGTGGGTGTTTCAGGTAGCGAGCCTCCAAAGCTTCTACGCCGACGAGATACTCTCGCAGGTCAATGAAGACGCGGAATACCTCGCCGATTGTCTGTCACGCAGCGAGTCGGACGAGTTCATGAGCCGCGCCTCTTCCCTGGCGTACACCAAAAACCTCTCGGTGCAGGTATACGTCACTCAGAGCCTCTGCATTTACAATTCCGAATCGCTCAACCCGACGCCGTCCTCCCTCGCGCCGGACAGCGTATTCCGCGAAGCAGTGCTGACGACGCTGTCAGGCAAGGAGTACACCGGCACAACGACGCATCCGAAGTTCAAGGCCGACGTCGCGATACGCGGCATCCCCTATCGCAACTCCGACGGCAGCTACGGCGCGCTGATGATAAGCGTTTCGCTCGCGCCGGTCGGCACGACCGTAAACATACTGCAAAAACAACTTATCATAACCACCGTAGTGCTGCTCGCGCTCGCGCTGGTCATTTCGTTCATAATCTCGCGCACGCTGACCAAGCCGATACTCCACATCGAGAAGGCGACGCGGCGCATCGCGGAGGGCGACTATTCCGTCAAGCTCGACGTCAGTTCGAGCGACGAGATCGGTTCGCTCGCGGAGTCGGTCAACTACATGGCCGGCGAGCTTTCCAAGACGGACGAGCTGCGCAAGGATCTGATCGCCAACGTTTCGCACGACCTGCGCACTCCGCTCAGCCTCATAAGAGGATACGCGGAAACGCTCCGCGACGTTACCGGCGACAATAAGGAGAAACGCGAACGCCAGCTCGGAATAATCATCGACGAGACCGAACGCCTCGACCGGATCGTCAGCGATATGCTCGACCTGTCGAAGCTGCAGGCGGGTTCGATAACCGTTTCGCCGGCGCCCTTCAACGTCGGCAGGGCGTTTGCGGATATCATCTCGCGCTACGATGACCTGAGCGCGAAAAGCGGGATAGAGACCGTGAGCGAATGTCCGGAAGAGCTCGCCGCCATCGGCGATCTGCCGCGGCTGGAACAGGTATTTTACAACCTCATCAACAACGCCTTCAACCACACGAAGGCTGGCGGAAGGATAACTCTCCGCGCCGAAAAAGACAGCGAAACGGTGCATTTCTCGGTCACCGACACCGGCAGCGGCATCTCCAAGGAGGACCTCCCGCGCATTTTCGACCGCTACTACAAGGGCGAAGCCGGCGTCAGAAAGATAGTCGGCACCGGCCTCGGCCTCGCGATTGTCAAGAGCATCCTCGACGCGCACCACGCCCTATACGGCGTAGACAGCACCATCGGCGTCGGCACGACCTTCTGGTTCGAGCTTCCGTCGGCGGAATGATAAAGTATATGCAGAACCGGAGCAGGCGAAACGCCCGACCGTGATAAGGAAGTTTTTTCACCTCACGTTCGAGTGGTGAGTAAGTGCGAACTTAAGAAAAGCAGACTGAGAACAAAATCAGTCTGCTTTTTCGTGTTCAACCGGTATAATGAAAACGTTCGCTTCGCTCACTAATGAAGACGGCTATGCCCTAATGAAGACGGCAACTGCGTTGCCTAATGAAGCGAAGCCGCCCGCTTGAAGAAAACCGTTGAATTCGAGTTTCTTCATTAGCGAAGCGTCTTCATTTCTTCGTTAGCCCACTTGCGGGCGTCTTCATTTTCGGCGCGGCAAAGTTTATACAAAATACTTCCTTATCACGCCGCGCCGAACGCCCGCTCCGGTTTTTTTATTGCTGTTGTGTTGGGTTGTCGTTCCGAGAAATCGCGGTCGACGGGGAATCCCGTTCCATATGCGGACGCGCCGCGAAAGACGGGGGATCCTTCGCCCTTCGGGCTCAGGATGACAGATGACGACGCGGCGTCAGTTCCAAATCAGGTCGCGCTTGATCACGAGGAACGCGACGATTCCGATTATAAGCAGAGCGAGCAGGATATAATAAAGCCGCGCGCGGAAACGGCGGCGTTCCTCACGCCGCTTTTCGCGTTTTTCGTCGTCGGCTTTGACCTCCGCCCTGAAGTCCTCGAGCTGCGCCTCGACGTTGCGGCGGCGCTCCTCGCGCTCCAGGCGTTCGATCTCCTCCGGAGTCAGACCTTCCTTTTCGGCTTCGTTCATACGCTCACCTCCGCGCTTCGCGACGTTACGCGTATATTATAACACGAAAGCGGCGCGGCAGTCAAGCGAGAATGGCGCGAAGTTTTTCCAGCGCCTTCTTTTCGCGGCGGGAGACCTGCACCTGCGTCATTGACATGACGCGCCCGACTCCCGCCTGCGAAAGCCCGTGGCGGTAGCGCAGCAGGATCAGCCGCCGTTCAAGCGGCTCGAGCATCGATAAAGCGCGGCCGAGGTCGGCGCGGAGCAGCGCGGCTTCCGTTTCGTCCGGCGCGGCGCAGGACGCGCTTTCGTCTGCGTCGATGGAGGCGACGGGAGCGCACGCGTTCAGCGCGAAGGCGACGCGTTCGGGAGTTTCGCCGAGCGCAGCGGCGATCTCGCCTATGCGGGCTTCCCTGCCGGTCTCCTTCTCGACGCGCTCCTTTTCCGCGAGCGCGGCGGCGCCGAGCGCCCTTGCGGCGCGGCCGACCTTCACTGCTCCGCCGGCGCGAAGGAGCATGCGTATCTCCCCCGCTATCACCGGCACGGCGTAGGTGGAGAAGGCCGTGCCGAGCGTTTCGTCGTAGCGCGTCGCCGCTTTGAAAAGCCCGACGCAGCCCGCCTGAAAAATATCGTCGTACTCCGCGCCCCTGCCCCTGAACCGCGCCGCAACGGCGTGGACGAGCGGCGTATTCTCGCGCACCGCGCGGTCGTAATCGCGGCCGGTCATTCTTTCGCCTTCAGCGTTTTGACCATGTGTACCGCGGTGCCCTTGTCCGGCTTCGAACGCACGCGGAGCTTGTCCATAAACGCCTCCATAACGGTAAAGCCGAGCCCCGAGCGTTCGCTCTCCGGAGAGGTCGTGAAAAGCGGCGTCATCGCGCGCTGCACGTCGTCGATGCCCTTGCCCTTGTCCTTGACGTCGATGACGATCTTGCGATCCTTGAGTATGTAGGCGTTGATATAAACGACGCCGAGCTTATTGCCGTAGCCGTGAACTATGGCGTTCGTCACCGCTTCCGAAACGGCGGTCTTTATATCCGAAAGCTCCTCGACCGTCGGGTCGAGCTGCGCGAGAAACGCCGCCACCGCGCTGCGCGAGAATGCCTCGTTCGACGAACGGCTGACGAACTGCAGCTTGAACGAATTGAGGTATTTCATACGTTTTCCTTTCCCCGCGGCTCAAGTGGCCGCGGATTTGATTTCCACCAGCTTCTGCACGCCCGCGAGGCGCAGTAGCTGAAGCGTGCGCCTGTCCGCGCACTCGACTATCACCCTGCCGCCGTATGGCGCGACCTTGTTGTAGCGGCCGAGTATCAGTCCGATGCCGGAGCTGTCCATGAACTTCACGCCGGAAAAATCGATGACCACCGACTCCGGACGCAGCTTCGCTATCCACCTGTCCGCCTCCTCGCGCACCGGCTTCGCGGAGTGGTGGTCGATCTCCGCGGGCAGCGAAAGCGTCAGCGTGTTGGCGCGCTGCTCGTATTTCAACTCCATTGTTTTCACCTCTCATTCCCGTTCCCTCGTATTTTGCGCATAACAAAAACGGGCTATACACGAGTATAGCCCGTCCTGTATGAATTTTTTGCCGCTATTTGTCGGCTTTGAAGATTTTTCTCGCCTCCGAAACCAGATACAGCGAGCCGCAGACTATCACCGCGTCGGTTTCGGGATCGCCGCGGGCGGCTTCGACCGCCTCCGCGACCGAAGGCGCGGCGGACGCCTTAACGCCAAGTCCGACGAGTAGTTCGCGCAGGTCTTCCGCTTCCATACAGCGAGGATTGTCAACCTTTACGGCGATCGCTTTGTTTACGACGCCGGCGAGGTGTTTCAGCGATTCGGCGGCGTTTTTGTCCTTCATCATCGCGACGACGGCGGTCACGCGCACGCCCCCGAACTCGCTTTTCAGCAGCGCGGCGAGGGACTCCATGCCGGAGGGGTTGTGTGCGCCGTCAAGCACGACGGGCGGCTTGACGCTGACAGTCTCGAACCGCGCCGGCATCGTCGCCTTCATCAGCCCGAGCGCGATCTTCTCGCGCGTCAGCTTATAGAAGCCGCTGCACGCCAGCTCGTCGAGCGCTTCTATCGCAGTCACGGCGTTGAGCGTCTGATGCGCACCGCGCAGCGTGATCACGTAGTCGTTGTTTTTATAGGTGAAGAAATGCTCCCTGCGGCGCAGGCGCATCAGGTCTGGGATTATGACCTCGGCGCGTTTCTTCTCCGCCGTTTCGCGTATCGCCGCGAAGACCTCATCCGCCTGCTCCGGATAGACGACGACGGAGCCGCCGGACTTGATTATCTGCGCCTTCTCGAGCGCGATTTTTTCAAGCGTGTCGCCGAGCAGCTCGGTGTGATCGAATGAAACGGAGGTTATTACCGAAACGACCGTCGTCATAACGGCGTTTGTGGCGTCGAGGCGACCGCCTATCCCCGCCTCGAGCACGACTATATCGCACCCGTTGCGGAAGAACCATTCCATCGCCGCGGCGGTCAGCAGCTCGAACTCGACGTAGTTATCCGGATACGCCTCCGCAACCTCCTTCACCTTCTCCATCACGGCGGCGAAGAGCTCCTCGGGGATATACTTCCCGTTTATCTGTATGCGCTCAGTAAAGCGCACGACGTACGGCGAGATGAAAAGCCCCGTCTTGTAGCCCGCCTCCTGCAGCGCGGAGGCGCAGAACGCGGCGGTCGAACCCTTGCCGTTCGTGCCCGCGATATGCAGAAACTTGAGGTGATTCTGCGGGTTCCCAAGGCCTTCAAGCAGGGTTTTTATCCTATGCAAATCTACGGTCGGCGATAACCGACCGTAGGAATGCAGATATTCCAATGCTTCGGAATAAGTCACTTGATCTCTCCCAGTTTCGCGAGCGAATCCTCGATCTTCGCGAGCATCTCCTTGAGGGAGGCGAGCTTTTTGCGCTCCTCATCTACGAGCTTCGCGGGCGCCTTTGAGATGAAGCCCTCGTTGTTCAGGCGGCTCTCGCAGCGCGTGATTTCATTCTCAGTCGCGGCCTTCTCCTTGTTGAGTCTGGCGCGCTCCTTCTCGGGATCGACCAGTTCGTTCATCGGGATCATCAGCTTCGCGGAGGGGACGACCATCGTCAGCGCGTTGGCGACGGAAAGCTCGCGCTCTATCTCGATCTCGCTGACTCCGGCGAGGCGCTTGAAGAACTCCGCGCCCTTGGCGAATGTCTCCGGCTTGTCGGTCTCGATGAAGAGCGCCGCTTTCTTCGAAAGCGGGATGTTCATCGCGGCACGCTTGGCGCGGATTTCCTTTATCGCCGCCATTATGAGATTCATGCTCTCCTCGTCGGAGGCGAAGTTGAGCGCTTCGGAGTATTCCGGCCAGGGCGCGACGACGAGCGCCTTGCCCTCGTGCGGGATGCTCTGCCAGATCTCCTCGGTGATGAACGGCATAAAGGGATGCAGCAGCTTCAGGATCTTGTCGAGCACGTAGACGAGCACGCGCTCGGCTCCGGCGGCCTGCTCACCGCCCGCGAATAGGCGTATCTTCGCAAGCTCGATGTACCAGTCGCAGAAGTCGTCCCAGATGAAGCTGTATACCTTGTCGAGCGCGATGCCGAGCTCGAACTTGTCGATGTTCGCTGTCACGTCGGCGACGACGTTGTTTAGCTTCGAGAGAATCCACTTGTCGTCAAGCGTCAGCGTTGCGGGAAGCGCGGTTTCGTCGCTGTGCAGGTTCATCAGAACGAAGCGCGCGGCGTTCCAGAGCTTGTTGGCAAAGTTGCGGCTCGCCTCGACCTTCTCGTCCGAGAAGCGCATATCGTTGCCGGGCGAGTTGTTCGTCGCAAGCGCGAAGCGGAGCGCGTCCGCGCCGTACTGCTCGATGACCTTCAGCGGATCGATGCCGTTGCCGAGGGATTTCGACATCTTCCTGCCCTGCGAGTCGCGCACGAGGCCGTGGATGAATACGGTCTTGAACGGCGGCTTGCCGGTGTGCTCGAGGCCGGAGAATATCATTCTCGCTACCCAGAAGAAGATGATGTCGTAAGCCGTCACGAGCGTCGTCGTCGGGTAGAAATAGTCGAGGTCGGCGGTCTGCTTCGGCCAGCCGAGCGTCGAGAACGGCCAGAGCGCGGAGGAGAACCAGGTGTCGAGGACGTCCTCGTCCTGACGCATATGCTTCGAGCCGCACTTCGGGCAGACGGCGACGTTCTCTTTCGAAACGACCATCTCGCCGCAGTCGTCGCAGTAATACGCGGGTATGCGGTGTCCCCACCAGAGCTGGCGGGAGATGCACCAGTCGTGGATGTTGTTCATCCAGTTGATGTATATCTTCGAGAAGCGCTCGGGTACGAACTTGATCTCGCCGCTCTCGACCGCTTCGATGGCGGGCTTTGCGAGCGGAGCCATCTTAACGAACCACTGGCGCGACGCGATCGGCTCGACCGTCGTCTTGCAGCGGTAGCATTCGCCGACGTTGTGAACGTGATCCTCGATCTTGACGAGGTAGCCCTCCTTCTCGAGGTCCGCGACGATCTGCTTGCGGGCGGCGTATCTGTCGAGCCCGAAGTAGCGGCCGCCGTTCTCGTTGATGCAGGCGTTCTCGTCCATGATGAGTATTTCCTCAAGGCCGTGGCGCTTGCCGACCTCGAAGTCGTTGGGGTCATGGCAGGGCGTGATCTTCACGCAGCCGGTGCCGAACTCCATATCGACGTATTCGTCCGCGATGATGGGTATTTCCCTGCCGACGAGGGGCAGGATCGCGGTCTTGCCGACGATGGACTTGTAGCGTTCGTCGTTCGGGTTGACGGCGATCGCGGTGTCGCCGAGCATCGTTTCGGGACGCGTGGTGGCGACGACGAGTGACTTCGACGTGCCCTTGATGGGATATCTGATGTGCCAGAAGTGGCCGGGCTGTTCCTTATACTCGACCTCCGCGTCGGAAAGCGCGGTCGTGCAGCGCGGGCACCAGTTGATTATGCGGTTCCCGCGGTAGATGAGCCCCTTGTTGTAGAGGTTGATGAAGACCTCCTTGACCGCCTCGGAACATCCCTCGTCCATCGTGAAGCGTTCCCTGCTCCAGTCGCAGGATGAGCCGAGCTTGCGCAGCTGCTTGAGGATGCGGCTGCCGTAAAGCTCCTTCCAGTCCCAGACGCGGCGGACGAAACGTTCTCTGCCGAGGTCGTAGCGCGTTTTTCCCTCGTTGTTGCGGAGGTCCGCTTCAACGACGATCTGCGTGGCGATGCCGGCGTGGTCGGTGCCGGGGATCCACAGCGCGGAATAACCCTGCATACGGCGGGTGCGGATAAGGATATCCTGCATCGTTTCGTCGAGGGCGTGTCCCATATGGAGCTGACCGGTCACGTTCGGCGGCGGAATGACGATGGTGTAGGGCTTCTTCGCGGGGTCGACCTTCGCGGAGAAGTAGTTGCCCTTAAGCCAGAAGTCGTATATACTGTCTTCCACTTTGCCGGGGTCGTAGGTTTTTTCGAGCTCTTTTCTCATTTGCTTTCCCGTACCTTTCGTATGAAACGGACGCGCTGACGCGTCTTCGCATTTCTCTGTTTGAGATTATCTCACAAACAAGCGGATATGTCAAGATTTCGAGCGCGTTTTACTTGAAAAAATCGCAAACCGTGCTATTATATAAGTATAAACTCTCACGGAGGATTCCCGATGAAAAGGATAATCGCGGCGCTTTCTGCGCTGACTCTCATATTCACCCTCGCCGCCTGCGGAAAAGGCGGCTCCTCCGGCGCAGCCGAAGCCCGCACCGCAACAGTCTTCGCGATGGACACCTTCGTCACCTTCACCGCCTACTGCGGCGACGAAACGCTCGAAAAGGCCGGGCGGCTCGTGACGGAGCTCGACGCGAAGCTTTCGCGCACGAAAGCGGACAGCGATATCGGAAAGCTAAACGCCTCCGGCGCGGCGGGCGCCGAGGTGAGCACTGAGACCGCGGAACTGCTAAAGGAGGCGCTCGCCTGCTGCGCTGAGTCCGACGGCGTATTCGATATAACGATAGCGCCCATAACGGACCTCTGGGACGTCAACGGCAAAGCCGTGAGCGGCAGCCGCCCGACTCTCCCCTCTCCCGCTCAGATCGCGGACGCGATGCTCTGCGTCGGATACAAGTATCTGACGGTCGACGGCACTACGGCGAAATTCGCCTATGAAGGCATGAGCTGCGACCTCGGCGGCATCGCAAAGGGCTACGCCGCGGACAAGGCGGTCGAGCTGCTCCGCGCCGACGGCGTTTCATCCGCGCTGATACAGGTCGGCAGCAGCGTCTACGTCATGGGCGAAAAGCCCGACGGCAGCGCCTACACGGTCGGCGTGCGCGATCCCGAGGGGGGCGCGAACGACTACGTCGGCACTCTCGCGCTGAAGGATAAGTACGTAACCTCCTCCGGCGACTACGAGCGCTATTTCGAGCTTGACGGAAAGCGCTACTGCCACATCTTCGACACCGCGCTCGGATACCCGATAGACAACGACCTGCGCAGCGTGACCGTCGTCACCGACAGCGGAACGCGCGGCGACTACCTCTCCACGACGCTCTTCTGCCTGGGGCTCGAGAACGCGATGCGCAGGTGTGAAAAAGAAGGCGTATCCGCGCTCTTCATCACGAAGGACAGGCGCATTTACACAGTCGGAGCGGACTTCGACGGTTTCACGCTGACGAGCGGAGATTACACTCATGAAAAGTAAGCTGAGCTTGAAATTCAAACTGCGCGACGCGATCGTCATCGCCGCGGCGCTGCTTCTCGCGGCGGCGGTGTTCCTGCTCACGCTCCCGAAGGCGGGCGGAGACCGGCTTTACGCTGAGATCAGCCGCGGGGGCGAAGTTCTCGCAACGCTTCCGCTCGACACGGACGCGGAATATATCGTCAACGGCGACTATGAAAACGTGGTTACGATCGCGGACGGAAGCGCGTTTTTCAGCTCGTCAAACTGCCCCAATGAAGACTGCGTACACGCCGGACGGCTGACGAAGGCGGGACAGCTCGCCGTCTGCCTGCCGAACGGAGTTACGCTCCGCATCGTCGGCGCCGAAGCCGACGTCGACGCGATAGCGGGGTGACGGCATGAAGAACGGCGTTAAGAAACTGACGGTCTGCGGACTGATGACCGCGCTCTGTCTGATACTGGGATATATCGAGCACCTGCTTCCCCTCTCGCTGCTGATACCGCTGCCGGGGATCAAGCTCGGGCTCTCTAATATCGCGCTGCTGGTGCTGCTGCTGAAGTACGGGCCGGCTTACGCCTACGGCGTTACGGCGCTGAAATGCACGCTCTCGGCACTGCTTTTCGGTTCGGTCACATCGCTCGCGTTTTCGCTGACGGGCGGACTGCTCGCTATGACGGCAATGTGGCTGCTGACGGCGGCGTTCAAGGAGAAGCTCTCCGTCTTCGGAGTCAGCGTCGCCGGCGCGGTTATGCACAACGTCGGGCAGCTCGCCGCGGCGTCGGTCTTCATGAGCTCGGCGGCGGTGTTTTCGTACCTGCCGCTGCTCGCCCTCGCCGGAACCGTGACCGGCCTCGCCACCGCCGCAGTCACCTCCCGCGCCCTGCACCTGACGGGGTACGATAAGGAACAGGAAGCGTAAACCGCTCATAATAAACGAACAGCGCGGCAGACACCTGCCGCGCTGTTCGTTTTTTCATATTTATTCAACGTGAAGAATCAGACCGCGGAAAAGCGTCACTCGCCGAAGCCCGTTTTATGCGCCTTCGGCGGATTGGGACAATCCATGCAGTTCTCGCAGCGGTATACCGGAGCCGCCCAGCGGACCGCGTTCAGCAGCACCTTCCGGACGTCCGCGTTTTTATAGGTCGGGTAGGTTTCGTGCCCCGGCTGGAAGTAGAACACCTTGCCGTTGCCGCGCTGCCACGTGCAGCCGGAACGGAACGCCTCGCCGCCGGTGAACCAGCCGACGAAAACCGTTTCATCCGGCGCGGGGATACCGAACGGCTCGCCGTAGGTCTCCTCCGCCGGCAGCTCGAAATACGCGCCCAGCCCCTGCGCGATCGGATGGCCCGGCGCGGAGACCCAGACGCGCTCCAGGTCGTCGCTCTCGCGCCAGATGAGCGAGCAAGAAGTGCCCATAAGCCGCATGAAGGGCTTGGCTTTGTGCGCGGAGTGAAGGAACACCGCTCCCATGCCGCTCAGCACTTCTTCCTGTACCAGCGCGGCGATCTCCTCCGGCACGTCGCCGTGCGCCACGTGTCCCCACCACACGAGCACGTCGGTATTGCGCAGGCGTTCGCGGGTGATCTCGTTTACGGTTTCAAGCGTTACGGTATCGGCGGTCAGATCGGGCTGCGCGTTGAACAGCGCCGCCAGCTCGGCGTGGATGCCGTTCGGGTAGATATCGTGCGCGCGGCACGCGGGATCCTTCTCGTGCAGGAATTCGTTATAGATGAGTATGCGGAGCATGCGGAACACCTCGTTCGATCTGTGATTTGCCGGTTTCCGGCGGGACAACCGTATTATACGCCTCCCGCGCGCGTTTTGCAAGAGTTTGACGGCTTTTCAGGCGTATGCGATGAACAATTACGTACGTGCGGCGAAGGTTCAAAGTCCGTCCGCGAGACCGGCGGAGCAGCGGAGGATCGCAAGCGCGTCGTAGACGGTTATTTTACCGTCGCCGTCCGTGTCGCAGCAGGCAAGTAACTCGGGCGTTTCAAACGTCAGCTTCGCCGCGGCGCGGAGAGCTATGAGCGCGTCCGAGACGGTCGTTTCGCCGTCCGCGTCGGGATCGCCGTTCGCTTTGTCGATAACGACGCAGGGCAAGCCGTTTTCCGCGGCGTATCCGGCGGCGTAAGCGCCCGCTCTCGTATAGACCGCAAAGAAGCTGTCGTTTCTGAACGCGTTTGCGCTTATATCGGTCACGCTCGCCGGGATGAACACGCTTCTTAGTCCGGTGCAGTAGCCGAACGCGAAGGACGATACCGTTACCGCGCCGCCGCGGATGACGACGCTCTCAAGTCCGGAGCAGTTTCTGAAGGCGTTTGACTTTATCACCGCGACGCTGCCGGATATGAGGACGTTCCGAAGGCCGTCGCAGTCATAGAAAGCGTACTCCCCCACGCTCGCAACGCCGTCGGATATGACGGCGCGTTCGACTTCGAGCTTCGCCCACGGCGCGGTATCCTTCTGCGCTCCGTAGTCGTACATTTCGCCCTCGCCGCTTATCGTAAGCGTGCCGTCTTTCAGCGTCCAGGTAAGGCGCTCGCCGCAGACGCCGCTTTCGGCCGCGACCGCGGAAGCGTGCATCCGCGCAGGCAGCGCGAACAGGACCGCAGCGACTATAAGCGCCACTGTCCTTACGGCTGTACGGGCAAATACAGACGCCGACAGCTTCATCGCAACACCCTCCGATACGTTTAATCTCTTTGGTATCTAATATGTGAATTATATGCTTTTTGCAGATATGTGTCAAGGATAATTTACTACAACAAATGAATATCGCAAAACGACGCATTGAAAAGGGGCGAAGTATGCTTCGCCCCTGTCTGTAATGATTTCTGAGTGCAATTTTTCAAGCAGCCCGAGGCTCACGCTTCCCTTTTCTCCGCCAGATAATCCGACATAAAGCTTTGCGAAGCTTCCCGCGCGACCGCGTCGCCGCTTACGGGCGCGGTGGTTTTGAAAAGAGAAATTATCTCGATAACGAACGCCGCGAGGAAAACGGCGTTCCAAATCACGAACCGAACGACGCCCGACACCGTACCGCAGAAAATGAAAAGCGGGACCAATGCGGCGACGAGGATGAGTTTGATCACATTAAACGCGCTTCTGCGCCGTATGACCGCCAGAACTCCCTCTGTGAGATAGTTCAATATCACGGGTATAGCAACTATAATCGCGTATATCCACAGTCCGCCGGACGTTCCGAGACCGTAGTCCGAATGATCGCCGTAAGTCAACAAAGCCGTTACGGTGAGCGCATAATAAACCAGATGGAGAATCAGTCCTATCCACAGCAAAAACTTGTTGCCGGATACGTATGTCCGCTTCATAGTTACCACCTCGCTGTTTGTATTATAGCACGTCCGCCTCTTGTTATAATTATAGCAGATATATCGGGGTTTTGTCAAGAAATACTAACGATAGTAAAGCAATAGTAGCGAATAAATGATATATCGCCTCACGGCGATACGATATACGGCTTCGCCGTATGATATGTTTGCGCCGGCGCAAACATGATATAATATCCGTTCCTTAATACGCCGCAGGCGTATATCATCCGCGCGAGCGGATATCATATGCGGAGCATATATCATCCATTCCGCAAGGAACGGATATCATTGCAAAAGAGCGATGCTATCGCATCGCTCTTTTGCATGGAGGCACCACCCAGACTCGAACTGGGGGTAAAGGCTTTGCAGGCCTCTGCCTTACCACTTGGCTATGGTGCCGTGTCTCGGGAACCTCCCGAAACAAAACGCTTAAATACCGAAATATTTAAGCGTCCTTGGAGCGGATTACGAGACTCGAACTCGCTACCTCCACCTTGGCAAGGTGGCGCTCTACCGGATGAGCTAAATCCGCAGATATGAATATGTCCACGAAATGAATCGGTATAGGTGGTGCCTCCGGTTGGAGTCGAACCAACGACACACGGATTTTCAGTCCGTTGCTCTACCACCTGAGCTACAGAGGCAAATGTGGCGACGCTGACGGGACTCGAACCCGTGACCTCTAGCGTGACAGGCTAGCGTTCTAACCAGCTGAACTACAGCGCCGTATTACCTGTTGTCAACGGCTACGATCACGCCGATCGCGGAACGGTTCAACAACATAATTTCTGGTGGGAACAACAGGGCTCGAACCTGTGACCCCTTGCTTGTAAGGCAAGTGCTCTCCCAGCTGAGCTATGCTCCCGCGATCGCACAGGCGGAAACCGCCTTTTTTTCGTGCCGCTTGACTATTATATTACAACACTCCCCCGATGTCAAGAACAAATTTCAGAAAATCGCAATTTTTTTTGCGCCCCCGCATAAAATGCTTTTGGAGGTGCGATTATGGACATAAAAGACTATGCCGATTCGATCGGCGACAGCGACAAAGCGGCGGCCGCAGAGAAGGCGAAGGCGCTCGCCTCTTCCCTCTCCGAAGCTGAAATCGAGGCGATAAAGAAATGCGCCGCGAAGGCCGGAAGCGTCAATGAGTTATTCTCCGATCCGGAGTTCCGCAGGATAATCGGGCGCAGAGGCGGCGACGGCGAATGAGCGAATTCGACGACAAGCTCGCCCGCATACTGAACGATCCGCAGGCGATGCGCGAGATAACGGAAATGGCGGCCGCGTTCCGCTCCGGCGGCAGCGGCGGCTCCGCCCCGCCCGAAAGCGAAACGGGAGAGCCCGGAATAGATCCGGATAAGCTCTCCCGCATTATGCGTATCGCCGGGCAGCTCGGCGGCGACGGAGGCGGCTCTTCCCTGCTATATGCTATAAAGCCGTATCTCAATCCGCGGCGGCAGGCGAAGTTCAACGACGCGCTATCCGTCATGCGTATGGCGCGGCTCATCCCTTACATCAAAAAGGAGGGACTGCTTTGAACGGTCTTTCCGCGCTGCTCGGCGGCGCAGACAACCTCGACACATACCTGCTGCTGATACTCATTTTCATACTGCTGCGCTCGGGCGACGAAAGCGGCACGGTCTTCGCGCTCGGCTACCTGCTCTTCGCGGACGAAGGCGGCGCTCCCCTCGGCCCTATACCGTCAGCACGCCGTTATCCTCGTGAAGAAGTATCAAAACGTCCTCCTCCAGGAGACTGTCGGCGTTGAAGTATTCGAGGACCTCCGTGCCGTCCGCGGCTTTGCAGAGTATTTCGCGGCAGTATTTTTCACCGCCGCCGTCGGTGGGGATCACCGCGAGGCGTTCCTTCAGCGCGGACAGGCCCTCGCGCAGCTTCGCCCTCGCCTCCGCGGCGGTCGTCTTCGGCTCCGGCAGGTCGCGGGCGACGTGGTTCGTGATATAGGCGCGCGCGTCGAAGGTCACGACGCTCCCGTCCGCCATGGAGACGCCGACTTTTATCAGGTCCGGATAGCAGATCACGCCTCCGCTTTCGTAGGCGAAGTTTATCGTGCAGACGCCGTATTCGACGACGTAGTAGGTGCTCGTCATATCCTTATATCCAAACTTATCGAGGAACGCGGACGCCGCGACGGTCGCCGCTTCTACGGTAAGGCGCTCCTCCCCCGGCTCCGCGCCGTCCGTCATCGTCAGCAGGTGTCCGCCAGCCTTCGTGATCTCCGCGGATTTTTCGCCGCAGTAGAAATAGTACGCCGGCAGTCTGCCGGTATTCTCGCCGCCGGAGGTCACGGCGGAAACGTCGGCTCCCATCGCGGAGGCGGCGAGCTTTTTCGCGCGCTCGGGCGTTACCTCGGTCTCGCGCTTCAGCATCGCGCTCTCCTTGTTAAGCGCGAAGTCGGAGTAAGGGCCGTCGTAGATCAGCGTCGGATAGTTCTCGAAGCCGTTCTCGACGTCCGCGAAGCCGCCGGAGATCGCGATCCCGTCGTTGTTTATGCCGGCGAGGAAGCCGTTGGCCTTTTTACTCACCTCGGTCAGCATCACAGTCTTGTCCGAGACGGAGGCGACGAGCTCGTTAAGTCCGGCGTTGACCTTCGACGCGAGCTCGGAAAGCCGCGCAAGCGCCGTCGTTTCCTCGGCGGTCATCCTTTCGCCCGCGGCGACGCGTTCGGAAACGTAAAGCGCGTATTCCCCCGCCTGCGACAGAAACTTATTTACGTTGTCGAGCGAGGCCTCCGTGACCGGAAGCATACCGAGGTTCGCCTTCGCCGCACCCGCGTCGCGCCATATGCCGGAGGCGATCGTGCCGAGCATCGCCGGCGTGGAGGCGTATTTGCTCTTCTGCAGCAGCGTATCCATACTGCTGACGCTGGAGGAAAGGTCTGTCAGCGCGCGGCGGTAGCCGTTCTCGAGCTGTTCGCGGTAGTCGCACGCCAGCGAGTAGCCGGAGACCGCGAATCCGACCGCGACCAGCAGCGCCGCGGAAGCGTAGCTGATAATGCGGACGAGCGTCCGGCGCTTCATCTTATTCATAGAATCATCCCTTTTCGCTTTTTCTGTATTTTGCCGCGAAAACGGGGTTTTATGAATTATTGTTTGACATACGCGCCGCAGTTTGCTACAATAGCGGTATGAAGATACTTGTCGCCATGAGCGGCGGCGTTGACAGCACCGCGGCCGCGCTCCTGCTGAAACGGCAGGGGCACGACGTCGCAGGAGCCACGCTCGACCTGCTCCCCGAAAACGGAAATAAGCGCGATATCGAGGACGCCGCCGCCGCGGCGGCCGCCATCGGCATACCGCATTACGTCTTCGACCTGAAGGACGTCTTCGCGGAGAAGGTCATAGGGAACTTCTGCGCCGAATACGTCCGCGGCAGGACGCCCAACCCCTGCGTGCAGTGCAATATGTTCGTCAAGTTCGGCGCGATGGCGCGGATGGCGGCGGAGCTTGGTTACGGCACGCTCGCGACCGGCCATTACGCGCGCGTCTGCCGCGAAAACGGCAGGTATTTCATCAGGCGCGCCTCCGACACGAAGAAGGATCAGAGTTACGTGCTCTACGGGCTCACGCAGGAGCAGCTCGCGCATGTCGTCTTCCCGCTCGCCGACATGACGAAGGAGGAGATCCGCGCGCTCGCCGCCGAGGCGGGGCTGAACGCCGCCACGCGCCGCGACAGTCAGGATATATGCTTCATCAAGGACGGCGACTACGCCGGTTACCTGCGCGAAAAGCAGGGCGTCGTACCCGCACCCGGCGACTTCGTCGACAAGGACGGAAACCCCCTCGGAAGGCATGAGGGAGTGATATATTACACCGTCGGACAGCGCAAGGGGCTCGGAGTGACCTTCGGCGAACCCCGTTACGTCATCGCAAAGAACGCGGTTGACAATACCGTTACGCTCGGCAAAGACGAAGACTTGTTCGTCAACGCCGTCCGCGTTCGTGAGCTGAAACTGCAGAAGCTCGCCGCGCTCGACTCCCCCGTCCGCGTGACCGCGAAAACGCGGTACGGTCAGCGCGAAACCCCCGCGCTCCTCTCCCCTGACGGAGACGGCGCGGCGCTGGTTTTCGACTCGCCGGTGCGCGCTCCCGCGCCCGGACAGTCCGCAGTCTTTTACGACGGCGACGACGTCGTGGGCGGCGGGATAATAATCTGAATAAACGCGTAAAAAAGACCTCACGCGTAAAAACAGACCGCGGTCGTCTGACTGCGGTCTGTTTTATTACGCTTTTTTCGCGGTTATTCCGCGGCGCGCTCCTTCTCTTCCGCGAATGCGGCGACGGCGGCTTCTATCTGCGAGTTGATGTCGTTCGCTTCCATACGGTAGGCCTGCTCGATACACTTGGCGACGGAGACGGCGTTGCTGCTGCCGTGCCCCTTGATGATGACCTTTTTCGTGCCGAGGATGACGCTTCCGCCGTAGTTACGGTAGTCCATGAACTCTTTCTGTTCCTTGAACATCTTCTTCATAAACAGCGCGCCGACCTTGTTGCGCATACGGGAGGAGATGTCCTTCTTGATCTTTTTGAGCATCAGCAGCGCGGTGCCTTCGGCGCTCTTGACGAGCACGTTGCCGGAGAAGCCGTCGCAGACGACGAGATCGTAGTTGCCGGACATAAGGTCGCGGCTCTCCATATTGCCGACGAAGTTCAGCCCTTCGGCGGATTTCAGCATCTGGTAGGTCGTCCTGCGCAGCAGGTCGCCCTTCTCCTCCTCAACGCCGACGTTGAGCAGCGCGACGCGCGGATTCTTGACGCCGAAGACGCTCTTCATGTAGATGCTTCCCATAACGGCGAACTGACAGAGGCGCGGCGCGGTGCATTCGACGTTCGCTCCGCTGTCGCAGACGCCGACTATCCTGCCGTTCATGGTGGGCATTATCGGGCAGAAGGTCGGGCGGCTGACGCCCTTGAGACGTCCGACGCGCATGGTCGCGGCGGCTACGAGCGCTCCGGTGGAGCCTGTGCTGACCATACCGTCCGCTTCGCCGGCGCGGAGCATCTCTATCGCCTTCATCATCGAACTGTCGGGCCTGTGGCGGACGACGTCCGTCGGCTTGTCGTTGCAGTCGATAACGTCGGGCGCGTGGACGACGGAGCAGCGCTCGGAAAGGCCGATGCGCTTCATTTCGTCTCTGATTATCGCCTCGTCCCCGGTGAGGACGACCTCGAGGTCGTCAAAGCTTTCGATCGCCATTTTGGCGCCGCCGACGGTCGCGGAAACGCCCTTGTCTCCGCCGAAGCAGTCAACGATTATTCTTATCATAAAAACCCTCCTTCGAGGTGAAAACGCGGCTCAGCGGCGCTTCGAGTGGAAGCAGAGCCCGACGGAGTCGGGGCCGCAGTGTGCGCCCGCGGTCGGATTGACCGGGAACTTGATTATTTCGAGGTCGGACCCGTACTTCTCGCGGACCATCTCCTCGACCTGCTCGACGATCTCGGGCGCATCGGTGTGAGCGATGATGATGCGGTGACCGGCGACGTCGTCGCCGAGCTCGTCGGCGTATCTGAGCAGCGCGTCAATGGCGTTCGCTCTGCCGCGCTCCTTGCCGATGCTGAGCATCTGCCCTTCCTCGTTGATGTGTATAAGCGGGCGTACTCCGAGCAGCGTTCCCATGGTGGCGGCGAGTCCTCCGACTCTGCCGCTGCGCTTGAAGAACTTTAGATTATCGGCGAAAAAGTATATTGTGAAGTGATCTCTCTCTTTATCGAGGTGCGCGATTATCTCGTCCGCGCTCTTGCCGGCCTTGTAAAGCTCGGCCGCTTCGACAGCGAGCGTGTAGCCCAGCGCCGTGATGGCCTTCGTGTCGTATTCGCGGAAAACTGCGTCGGGATACTTCTCCTTCAGCTCCGCGACGGCGGTGCGCATATTCGCGAACGTCTGGCTCATCGACTCGGAAAAGTGAACGTAGAGTATCTCGTCGCCCTGCGCGAAGAATGGCTCGAAATACTGCTTGTAGCGTTCGGCGTTCACCGAACTCGTGGTCGGGAGCTCCCCGCCCTGTACGGCGCGCTGACGCAGCATATCGTAAAACTCTTTCGAATCGAATTCTTCGTAATCCTCATAAGGGCAGATCAGCTTGCCGTCGACGGTGTAAGGCATACTGATAAGCTCAAGGCCGTATTTCCTCGCGGTCTTGAGATCGACGTCGCAGTCGGTATCAACAAACAGTCTGAGCATTTTCGCAACCTTCCCTTTTCTTTTTACTCAAGGATAAGCACGAAGTCGTGTATCGGCTGGCCGCCGTCTATCATGATGACTTCCGTGCGCTTGTATCGCGCGGTAAGCGCCGCGTAGACGCTCTGCGCATCTTCTTCGCTCGTGTCGCGGCCGCATATGAGGAGCATAACGTCGCGGCTCGCGCTGTCGAGCTTTTCGGCGAGCCCGAGGAGTGCCTCGCACTTGTCGGGACTGTCGACGTAGATCTTATCGTCGGCGAAGCCGATGTAGTCGTCCTTGCGGACGGTCACGCCGTCCATTTCGGCGTCGCGGCTCGCGCGGGAGACCATTCCGGTAACGACGCTGTCGATTATGCTCTCAACGTTTTCGAGTATGCTGTCGGTGTCGCCCGAGGTGGTGTCGAGCATCGAAAGCGAGGCGTAGCCCTCGCCTATCGTGCGGCTCGGAATGACGCGGACGTCTGCGTCCTTGTAAAGCTCCGCCGCCTGGCGCGCGGTCAGAATCACGTTGCCGTTATTCGGATACACGAGGATCGTGGACGCGTTGATCTCCTCGAAGGCTTCGATGAAGTCCTTCGCCGACGGGTTCATGCTCTGTCCGCCGTCGACGACGACGTCGGTGCCGAGCGAGGTGAACACCTGCTTTATTCCGTCGCCGGAAGCTACGGCCACGATGCCGTATGCCTTCTTCGGCTTCGGCGCGGAAACGGTGAAGCGGTTCTGTATCGTCGCCTCGTGGTGCTGGAGCATCATATTCTCGATTTTAAGCGTCAGGAATTCGCCGTATTTCTGCCCGAAATCGAGTATCTCGCCCGGGGTCATGGTGTGTACGTGTACCTTCACGATCGTGCCGTCGCGGAAGCAGACGACGGAATTGCCGAGCTCATTGAGCTTCGCGGTGAAGGCTTCGACGTCAAAGGCGTCGACGTCGCACTTGGACTTCTGCAGGCGGAGCAGGAACTCCGTGCAGTAGCCGAACTCGAGCTGCATATCGCTCGTGAACGTGTCTACGTCTATCTTCTTCGCTGCCGACGCCGCAGGAGCGGAAGGCGCGGCCGAAACGCCGCCTTCTCCGAAGAGCGCGTCGCGCATGCCTTCGACTATGTATACGAGGCCGGCTCCGCCGCTGTCGACGACGCCCGCTTCCTTCAGAACGTCGAGCAGGTCAGGCGTTCTGTCGAGCGACCGGCGCAGCTCTCCGGTGAAATCGTCAAAGTAGTCTTCAAGCGAGTTATCGGCGGAAACGCGTCCGCCGGCGTAGTTTGCGGCGTCCTTTATCACGGTGAGGATCGTGCCTTCGACCGGCACGGCGACCGCGCCGTAGGCCTCCTTTACGGCTGCCAGGAACGCTTCGCTGACGCCGGCGACGTCGGCTTCGTCCTTGCCGTCGAAGCCCTTCGCCAGACCGGCAAATATGCGCGAAAGAATGACTCCCGAATTGCCGCGCGCGCCCATAAGCATACCGCGTGCCGCCTGCGAAGCAACGTCGCAGAGCCTGCCTTCGCCGACGGCGGAGGCTCCGGAGTCCACAGTCATATACATATTATCCCCGGTATCCCCGTCGGGGATCGGGAAAACGTTAAGATCGTTTACAATCGTTCTGTTGGCGTACAGATTCGCGGCCCCGCTTTTGACCATTTCGGCAAAAAGCTGACCGGTCATACATACGGTGTTCATTGAGATTACCTTCCTTTTCGGCGTAACGGCGCCGATAGTGATACGGAAACGCAGGACGCATCCGCGGAACGCATATCCGCTCCCGCACGCAATCCGCGTATTATATCTTACTTGTGATATATATCACATTAACTTGTGCAGTATATCACTTTTTAATCAAAAAGTCAATAGCGCGGACCATTTTTGTTCCCCCATCGGTAGCCGTCCGCGGCCCTGCGGCATATAATACCGTGAAAGGAGTATATCCTTTCAGAAACCATCGGGAGGATGACAAATGGCAACCACCTTTTATAATACCGCGACCTTGTCCTACAACGGCATTACGACGACCTCTAACACCGTTACCGGCGAGATCGCAGACAACCTCACGGTCATGAAGACGGCGCTGACGGAGGGCTACGCCGCGGGGTCGGAAAAAACTTTCGTTATCAGCCTCGTCAACAGCGGAACGACTCCTCTTACCGGCCTCACCGTAACCGACGACCTCGGCGCGTACACCTTCGAGACCGGAACCGTGACGCCGCTGACCTACGTTGAAGACTCGGCGCAATACTTCGTCGGCGGCGTTCCGCAGACGGAGCCCGCCGTCACGGCGGGGCCTCCCCTCGTATTTAACGGAATAGGCGTTCCGGCGGGCGGAGACTCTTCCATCATATATAAGGCGACGGTAAACGAGTACGCGCCTCTCGCCGCCGGCGCCTCGATAACGAACACGGTCACCGTCACCGGCAGCGGGCTCGCCGCTCCCGCGACCGCGAGCGAAACGATAACCGCCGAAACCGAACCGCTGCTCGCGATCGCCAAAGCCGTCGACCCGGCGGTCGTCACCGCCGCCGGAACGCTGACCTATACCTTCACTATAACCAACGTCGGCAACACCGCCGCCGACGCAACGGATAACGTTACCGTGACCGACCTGTTCGATCCGGAGCTTTCCGCCGTCACGGCGTCGCTCGACGGAACGCCCCTCACGGCAGGCGCTGACTATTCCTATTCCGGCGGTACGTTCAGAACGACTCCCGGCGTCATAACCGTTCCAGCCGCGACCTACGCGCAGACGGCAGCCACCGGAGCGTGGAGCGTTACTCCCGGTTCCGCAGTTCTTACCGTCACCGGAACGGTTTAACGAGCGAAACAGCACCCTTCTGACCTGAAAAAAATACCATTCAAGCCGTCTCTGCGGAGGCGGCTTTTTCCTTTTTTGAGCACATCTGAAAAAAGCGCAAAATAATATTCAATTCTTCTTGACAACGTCGTTATTATTTGATAGAATAACATTAGTAATATAAGCAAAGGAGATAACAATACTATGAAATCTGTTAAGAGAATCCTTTCCGCTGTCATCGCCTGCGTTATGCTTATGGCTGTCGCAGTTCCGTTCGCCGCGTTTGCCGAAGGCGCCGTTCAGGTTATGGGCGGCGGCGCCGAGACCGCTCCCGGCGGAGAAGCCGTTGTTCACATCAGTATCGACGGCGCCAAGATCGGCGCGTTCCAGCTGACCGTCAGCTTTGACGCTTCCAAGCTCCAGTTCGTTAAGTGCGAAGCTTCCGAAGAGCTTGCCGGCATCGCAAACGACGGCGGCGCCGTTTACCTCGTCAACGACAACAACGCCGACAACGGTTCCATCATAATCGGCTGCGCCATTACCGAAGGCGCCGTCTTTACCGTCGCTCCTCTCGACATCACCTTCAAGGCCGCCGAAGTCGACGAGACCGCCCACGTTCCGGTCAACATCACCGTTGACAGACTCCGCACCGAGCTCGACGAAGCCCTCGAGAGCGAAGTTACGAACGGCGGCGTGACCATCAACGTCGTCCACATCGAATCCATCGAGTTTACCGACGAATCCAAAGAGCTCGAGATCGGCGAAGAGTACACCCCCGAATACACCGTCAATCCCGACGGCTACACCGACGAGTTCGCTCCCGTCTGGACCTCCGACAACGACGAGGTCGCTTCCGTCGATGAGAACGGTAAGATAACCGCTATCAGAGAAGGCACCGCGAACATCACGATTACCAACGGCGAGATTTCCGCTACCCTGCCGATCACCGTCAATGCCGCCGTTCCTCCGGTAATGAAGGGCGACATGGACAAGGACGGCGAAATCTCCGTCAACGACGCGCTGAAGGCGCTGCGTATCGCCGCGAAACTGGCTGTTGCCTCCGAAGAAGATATGCAGATCGGCGACGTCGACGGCGACGGCGATATCACCGTCAACGACGCGCTGAAGATTCTCCGCGTTGCCGCGAAGCTTGCCGACCAGTCCTCCCTCGAGGCGTAATCCTCTGACGGCAAGTCAATAACAGGAATATAAAAGCCGCTCCCCGTATAGACTATACGGGGAGTGATTTTTAATGTCTAAATTCAAAAAGGCGCTGCCGTTCATAATCTGTATCGCGATACCGCTTGCGCTCGGCGGGCTGTCCGCCCTGCTGACGATGAACGATATGAAGGCTTACGCAGATATCGCGAAGCCGCCGCTTTCGCCGCCCGCGATAGTCTTCCCCATCGCGTGGTCGATACTCTACGTTATGATGGGGATCGCCTCTGCGCTGGTATGGAAGGGCTTCCGCGACGACGACCGGCAGAACGGACTGATATACTACGGTCTGCAGCTCGTGCTGAACTTCTTCTGGCCGCTCGTGTTCTTCAGCGCGAAGGAATACTGGTTCGCGTTCGCGTGGCTGATTGCGCTGCTCGCGGCCGTCACAGCGACGGCGGTATTCTTCAGGCGCGTAAGCAAAGCGGCGTTTTGGCTGATAGTCCCGTATATCGCGTGGCTCGTCTTTGCGGCGTATCTGAACGTAGGCGTCGCCGTGCTGAACTGATAACGCGCATACAAAAACGCACGCTCTTTGAGCGTGCGTTTTGATTATTAGCGTGCGTTTCAACTATTTAAGAAGCTTATCTTCTTCTGTTGCGGTCTCCGCCGCGGTCGCGTCCGCCTCTGCGGTCGCGGTCGCCGTGTCCGCGGTCTCCGCCGGAGGTCTTCGGTCTGCTGACGTAAGCTTCGATGGGCTTCTCGATGCCGTCCATCTCGTCAAGCACGGCCTTGCGGGAGAGGTTTATGCGGCCCTGGCTGTCGATCTCGACGACCTTGACCATGATCTCGTCGCCGACGGTGGCAACGTCTTCCATCTTCTCGACGCGGTCGCGGTCATACTGCGAAATGTGGACCATGCCCTCCTTGCCGGGAGCGATCTCGACGAAGGCGCCGAAGTCCATAAGGCGCGTGACCTTGCCGCTGTAAAGTCCGCCGATCTCGGGATCGTTTACGATGCCCTCGATGATGCCCTTGGCGGCCTCGGCGGCCATGGAGTCGACGGCGGTGATGAAGATGCGGCCGTCGTCCTCTATGTCGATCTTGGCGCCGGTGTCGGCGACGATCTTCTGGATGACCTTGCCGCCGGAGCCGATGACTTCGCGGATCTTGTCGACGTCTATCTGCATGGTAATCATCTTGGGCGCGTACTTCGAAAGCTCGGCGCGCGGCGCGGGGATGACCGGCAGCATGATTTCGTCAAGGATGTAGTTTCTCGCCTTGTGGGTCTTCTCGATGGCGGAACGGATGATCTCGGGAGTAAGGCCGTCGATCTTGAGGTCCATCTGGATCGCGGTGATACCGTCGTGAGTGCCGGCGACTTTGAAGTCCATATCGCCGAAGAAGTCCTCAACGCCCTGGATATCGACCATCGTCATCCAGCGGTCGCCCTCGGTGATAAGACCGCAGGAAATGCCGGCGACGGGCTCCTTGATCGGAACGCCCGCGTCCATCAGCGCCAGAGTGGAGCCGCAGATGGAGGCCTGCGAGGTGGAACCGTTGGAGGAAAGCACCTCGGAAACGAGGCGGATCGTATAGGGGAACTCTTCCTCGCTCGGAATAACGGGCTCGAGAGCTCTCTGCGCGAGCGCGCCGTGGCCGATCTCGCGGCGTCCGGGGCCTCTGGAGGGCTTCGTCTCGCCTACCGAATAGGACGGGAAGTTGTAGTGATGCATATATCTGCGCTCGGTCTCATCGTCGATGCCGTCGAGCAGCTGAGCGTCGCTGACAGTGCCGAGGGTGCAGACGGTGAGGACCTGGGTCTGGCCTCTGGTGAAGAGTCCGGAGCCGTGGGTTCTCGGCAGGATGCCGACCTGCGCGTTCAGCGGACGCATCTGATCGATGCCTCTGCCGTCGACGCGCTTGCCGTCGTCAAGCAGCCAGCGGCGGACGACGTACTTCTGAAGCTTATACATGCACTCGTCGAGCTGCGCCTTGGAGTCGGGGTACTTCTCCTCGAACTCGGCGTAGACGGCGTCGTAAACGATCTGGAGATTCGCGTCGCGGACGTTCTTGTCGTCGGTGTCCATCGCGGAACGGACGCTGTCGATGGCGAACGCCTTGACCGCCTCGAACATCTCGGGGTCGACTTCCTTGCTCTCGAACGCGAACTTCTCTTTGCCGACCGCGGCCTTGATCTCGTTGATGAAGGCGACGATCTTTCTGCATTCCTCAAATCCGCGGTTGATGCCCTCGATCATGACCTCGTCCGGAACCATCTTCGCGCCGGCTTCGATCATAACGACCTTCTTGTCGGTGGCGGCGACGGTAACGGCCATCTGGCTGACCTTGCGCTGTTCGGCGGTGGGGTTGATGACGTATTCGCCGTCAATATAGCCGACGATAACGGCTCCGATAGGTCCGTTCCACGGAATATCGGAGATGGTGATGGCGATGGACGAACCGACCATGGCTACCTGCTCGGGCTGGCAGTCGGGGTCGACGCACATAACGGTGTTGACCACGCTGACGTCGTTGCGCATATCCTTCGGGAACAGCGGACGGACGGGGCGGTCGATGACGCGGGAGGCGAGGATCGCCTTCTCGCTGGGTCTTCCCTCTCTGCGCAGGAAGCTGCCGGGGATCTTGCCCACGGAGTAAAGCTTCTCTTCGTAGTCGACGGAAAGCGGGAAATAATCGATGCCTTCGCGGGGCGTCTTTGACGCGGTCGCGGTGGAAAGGACGACGGTGTCGCCGTAAGTCACCAGCGCGGACGCGTTGGCGAGCTGCGCGAGTCTGCCGGTTTCGACCTTGAGCTTGCGGCCGGCGATCTCGGTCTCGAACACTCTCATTTTTTCAAACATTCTTTTACATACCTCCGTTTATTTTCTCCGGTATGTACAGCGTTTAGCAATAAAGCCGAAGTCCGTTTAACGGGCGCCCGCTTTACCGCTAAAACACCGCAATACCGGTAATTAACGACAACCGGGCAGCCGGAACGCTGAGTTCCGACTGCCCCGTGACTTTTACTTTCTGATGGAAAGCTTTTCGATGATTTCGCGATAGCGGTTGATGTCTTTATCCTTCAGGTAGCCGAGCATGTTTCTTCTCTGACCGACCATCTTCTGAAGTCCGCGAAGCGAATGCTTATCGTGCTTGTGCACCTTAAGGTGCTCGGTAAGCTGGTTGATGCGAGTGGTGAGAAGCGCTATCTGCACCTCGGGAGAACCGGTATCGGTCTCGCTCAGGCGGTACTTCTCTATGATCGCCATCTTTTCTTCCTTCAGCAGCATTTGGTTCACCTCCGTAATATTTTGTCCGCGTGAAGCTGCGTAAGGGGTCGGTGAACGCCGGTTTACCGGCTTTGTCCCCTAACGAAGCAACCGCAACTTTGTATATGATACCACAAGAAATCGATTTTGTAAAGAATTATTTTTGCGATTTTGAGATTTTTTTGGCGGTTACTCAAACTCATAGCCGAGGTCGAAGGCGCGTTTGTTGAGGTCGAGGAACTTCGGCGGGACGGTGGCTTCGATCGTACGCTCGAAGAGCGCCTTATCCGCGCCGGTGATCTTAGCCATAACGCCGAGCAGCGCGATGTTGACCGCCTTCGCGGAGCCGGCCTTTTCCGCGATCGCGAGCGCGTCGACGGCGGTGACCTGCGCGCCGGTCGCGTTCAGCTTTTCGATAACGTCCGCGGGGTACTCCGCCGCGCCGGTGACGACCGGCATGGGCATTATCTTCTGCGTGTTGACGATTATCCTGCCGCCCTTTTTCAAGCTCGTGACGAAGCGCAGGGCTTCGAGCTGCTCGAAGGCGAGCACGACGTCCGCTTCTCCCTCGCAGATTATCGGGGAGGCGACCTCGTCGCCGTGGCGAACGTAGGTGACGACGGAGCCGCCGCGCTGGCTCATTCCGTGTACCTCTGATATTTTGACGTTTTCGCCCATCGCGGTATAGAGCGCGCCGAGCACGCGGCTCGCGAGCAGCGTTCCCTGCCCGCCGACGCCGACGATAAGTATGTTTTCAGTCATTTTCAGCCCTCCCTCGCAGAAGTCGATATGGCTCCGAACTTGCAGAGCTTTTCGCAGACGCCGCATCCGACGCAGAGCTCGCGGTCGATCTGCGCCTTGCCGTCGATAATGCTGATCGCCGGACAGCCGATGCGCATGCACGCCTTGCAGTTTTTGCACTTCTCGCGGTCTACGGAGCAGATGTTCGGGAACTTGACGTATTTGAGCAGCGCGCAGGGGCGCTTGCTGATGATGAAGCTGGGCTCGTCCGCCGCGAGCTCCTCGCGGATGACGCGCTCCGTTTCGTCCACGTCGTAGGGGTCGACGGTTACGACGCGCTTGATGCCGATCGCCTTCACGAGCGCGGGAACGTCCACGGCGGCGACGATGTCGCCCTTCAGCGTCTGCCCGGTGGTCGGGTTCTGCTGGTGGCCGGTCATGCCGGTGATGGAGTTATCGAGCAGTATCACGTTGGAATTGCCCATGTTGTAGGCGATATTCACGAGGCCGGTGATGCCGGAGTGCATAAACGTGCTGTCGCCGATGACCGCGACGCTCTTCTTCGCGCTCTCCGCTCCCCTCGCCTTGTTGTAGCCGTGCAGCGCCGAGACGCTCGCGCCCATGCAGACGGTCGTGTCAATGGCGTTGAGCGGCGCGCCCGCGCCGAGCGTGTAGCAGCCGATGTCGCCGCTGACGTAGACGCCGAGCTTTTTCAGCACGTAGAAAAGGCCTCTGTGCGGGCAGCCGGGGCACATTACCGGAGGACGCACGGGCGCTTTTTCGGCGCATTCGCAGCCCTTTTCGGAGGCGACGCCGAGCGCGTTTCTGACCGTTACCTGTGAGAACTCGCCGCAGACCGGGAAGAGGTTCTTGCCCTCTACTTCGATGCCGAGCGTTCTGACGAAGCGCTCGATTACGGGGTCGAGCTCCTCGATCACGACGAGGCGGTCGACCTTTGCGGCGAAGTCGCGTATCAGCTTCTCCGGCAGCGGGTTGACCATGCCGAGCTTCAGGTAGGAGGCGTTGTCGCCGAGCGCTTCGCGCGCGTACTGGTAGCAGTCGCCGGCGGTGATGACGCCGAGTTTCGTATCGTGGTATTCGGCGCGGTTGAACCACGCGGAGTTCGCCTCTTCCGCGAGCTTCGCCATGCGCTCCTCGACGAAGGGGTGTCTTCCCTTCGCGTTAGCGGGCACCATGACGAACTTCGCGGCGTTCTTCTCATACTCTTTAAGCGGCAGCTCGGCGCGGTCGGAAAGCTCCACCGCGCTCTGCGAATGCGCGACGCGGGTGCAAAGGCGCAGTATCACGGGCGTGTCGTACTTCTCGGAGAGCGCGTACGCCTCCTTGACGAAGGCGAGGCATTCGCCGGAGTCTGACGGCTCAAGCATCGGCACCTTCGCGGCGATGGCGTAGTTGCGGGAATCCTGCTCGTTCTGCGAAGAGTGCATACCCGGGTCGTCAGCGACGCCGATGACGAGTCCGGCGTTGACGCCGGTGTACGACGCCGTGAAAAGCGGGTCGGCAGCGACGTTCAGGCCGACGTGCTTCATGCCGGTGAACGCTCTCGCGCCGCCGATGCAGGCGCCTATGGCGGTTTCGAGCGCGACCTTTTCGTTCGGCGCCCACTCCGCGTAAACCTCCGGGAACTTCGCCGCGAATTCGGTTATCTCCGTCGACGGCGTGCCCGGATAGCTGGATACGAGTTTTACTCCGGCCTCGTAGAGGCCTCTGGCAACAGCTTCGTTGCCGATCATGATTTTTTTCATCGTCATTCCTTCTTCCCTGATGAAGAATATATATGATGTATTTTACACCCCGCGCGGCGCTTTGTAAATAGTTATTTTTGTGAAATATTATAAAAATCCGGCGGATATAATTCAAGGCCGCAGAACGCGTCTGCGGCCTCAGGACTGCTTTTCGCCGTTTGCTGCTCACACTGTGATGTGCTCGTAAATCTTGTTGAACATATTGCGGGAGATGCCGCTGACGTTCACGACGTCCCATACCGACTCGAAGCCGCCGTGCTCGTCGCGGTAGTCTATTATCCGCTCGGCGAGCGCCTCGCCTATCCCGTCGAGCATCATAAGCTCCTCGGCGGAGGCGGTGTTGATGTTGACAACCCACTCGGTTTCGACGGTTTTGGCGGTTGACGACGTCGGCTTGAATACAAGGTCGCCGCTTGAAAACCTGCGCACGGCGAGAAAGACCGCGGCGGCGATGAACACCGCGGCAAGCGCGAAAGCCATGATCTCCGCAAGAGTCAAGCGCCGCTTCGTTTTCGGCGCGTCGGGAGCGGCGCCGCGCTCCTCTTCCCGCTTGTCTTTATCAGGCATACTCCCCTCCCGAAAAGAACGGATCCGGCGGAAACTCCCGCCGGATCCGCATTTGCGTTCAATTACGCAAGGCTGTGCTTGACTCTGTCTCTTTCTTCGGCGCGCTTGGCGTTGTTGAAACGGTCGGTGGTGCCTACGAGGTAACCGGTGATTCTGCGGATTCTCTCGAAGCCGACGCCCTCGCCGATTCCGGTCTCGGTGGTAACTATGCTCTTGGTCATTTTCTTTCCCTCCTGATAGAATGTGGTTTATGTTAATTTATTTTACTCCGTAAAACTTTGGCATATTGGGGTACTTTTTGCGAAGCTCGGCGAGCTTTTCGTAGCTGACCTCTTCGCCTTCGTGTCTGCCGCAGCGCGGGCAGGTGTCGCCGATGACGCCGGTGTAGCCGCAGACGGGATCGCGGTCGACGGGGTGGTTGACGGAGCCGTAGCCGACGCCCTTTTCCTTCATGCAGCGGATGACGGACTCGAACGCGTCAAGGTTCTTGCAGGTGTCGCCGTCAAGCTCGACGTAGCTGATGTGTCCGGCGTTGGTCAGCGCGTGGTAAGGAGCCTCGAGGCTGATCTTGTCGTATGCGCCGATATTGTAGTAGACCGGCACGTGGAAGGAGTTGGTGTAATACTCCCTGTCGGTGATGCCCGGCAGCTTGCCGAACTTCTGGCGGTCGATGCGGACGAAGCGGCCGCTGAGGCCTTCGGCGGGAGTGGCGAGCAGGGTGAAGTTCAGTCCCTCGGCCTTCGCCTTGTCGTCGCACATCTTGCGCATATGGCCGATGATCTCAAGGCCGAGCTTCTGGCTCTCGGGGCTTTCGCCGTGGTGCTTGCCGGTCAGCGCGACGAGCGTTTCGGCAAGGCCGATGAAGCCGACGCTGAGCGTGCCGTGCTTCAGCACCTCCGCGACGCTGTCGTCGTCGGCGAGCTTCTGCGAGTCGATCCACACGCCCTGCCCCATGAGGAAGGGGTAGTTGCGCGCCTTCTTCGTGCACTGGATGCCGAAGCGGTGGAGCAACTGACGGAAGACGAGCTCCATGCGTCTGTCGAGTATCGAATAGAACTTGTCGATATTGCCGTCGGATTCGAGCGCGATCCTCGGCAGGTTGATTGAGGTGAAGCTCAGGTTGCCTCTGCCGCAGGTGATCTGACGGCTCGGGTCGTGGACGTTGGCGATAACTCTCGTGCGGCAGCCCATGTAAGCAACCTCGCTGTTGTAATCGCCGGGCTTGTAGTACGCGAGGTTATACGGCGCGTCGAGGAAGGAGAAGTTCGGGAAGAGGCGCTTGGCGGAGGTCTTCATCGCGAGCTTGAACAGGTCATAGTTGGGATCCTCCTTGTTGTAGCTGACGCCTTCCTTTACCTTGAATATCTGCACCGGGAAGATAGGCGTTTCGCCGTTTCCGAGGCCGGCGTCGGTCGCGAGCAGCAGGTTTTTGATAACCATGCGCGCTTCCGGCGAGGTGTCGGTGCCGTAGTTGACGGAGCTGAAGGGGACCTGAGCGCCGGCGCGGGAGTTCATCGTGTTGAGGTTGTGGATGAACGCCTCCATCGCCTGATAGGTCGCTCTGTCGGTCATTCTCATCGCGGTCTCAACGGACTTTTTATGCGCCTTCTCGGCGTTCTCACGCTTGAACCCCTTGGAGACGATGTAGTCGACGACCTTCGCGCCGAACTCGTCGGTGTTCGCCATTCTGACGTCGTCGCCGACGGCCTTTTTCAGCTCGGCGATGAAGTTATCGGCGTCCTGAAGATCGTCGCCATCCGCGTAAAAGTAGTACTGGGTCAGCGCCTTGAAGTATTCCTTTTTGAAGGTCTTGGCGACGCCGGGAGCCATGCAATAGTCGAAGTTCGGCACGCTCTGGCCGCCGTGCATTTCGTTCTGGTTCGCCTGGATGGCGATGCACGCAAGCGCGGAGTAACTGGAGATGCCGTTGGGCTCGCGCAGGTAGCCGTGGCCGGTGGAGAAGCCGCCCTTGAAGAGCTCCAGCAGGTTGATCTGGCAGCAGGTCTCGGTCAGCATATAGAAGTCCTTGTCGTGGATGTGGATGTCACCGTGGATGTGCGCGGCGGCGATGTCCTTGGGCAGGATGTAGTTGTCGACGAAGTACTTGCCGCCCTCGGAGCCGTATTTCAGCATCGTGCCCATGGAGGTGTCGGCGTCTATGTTGGCGTTCTCGCGCTTGATGTCGGCGTCAGCCGCGGAGGAGAATGTCAGTTCCTTATATATATCCATAAGGTCGGACTCGGTCTGGCGGATCTTCGCATGCTCGGCGCGGTAGAGTATGTACGCCTTCGCGATCTTGGAGTAGCCGTGCTCGATGAGCTTCTCTTCGACGAGGTCCTGCACCTCTTCGACGGTGGGGATGCCCGATGACGGGATCGCGAGTATGACCTTTTCGGTAAGGTTATCGAGCTCGACGTCGCTCAGACCGTTGGGATCAGCTGCGTCCGCCGCCTTCTTGATGGCCTCTCTTATTTTAAGCGCGTCGAACGGAACGACGTCGCCGCTTCTCTTTCTGATTTTCCAGATCATGAACAGCACCCTTTCTTTATTTATTATTGTATGTTAAGTCTTGAAAAACGCAATTTGCGTATCCGGCCCGAGGGCGCACTTCTCCCCCGCCGGAGCCGCTGTGCCTTATATACTATCATCCTTCACCGGCTTTGTCAAGTACTTTTTTCAAAAAATCCACAATATCTTGTGTTTGAGCCGCGGAAATCAAACTAAATATGCTAATTGTTAAAGCTTTGTGATGTTGAAAAATTGTTTACCGGAGAGACAAAAAAGAGTTTACAACGCTTGTCTGTTGTGGTATAATGATTAGGCTTTCGGGAACGGCGGACGTGTTGAAATCCTGTTGAAAACGCGCTCAAAACCGTTGGAAAGTTTTTTTGAAAAATCCGCCCGTGGCGCAGTTGGATAGCGCATCAGATTCCGATTCTGGGGGTCGGGGGTTCGAATCCCTTCGGGCGGGCCATGCAAAAGGCGCTTGCGAAAGCAAGCGCCTTTTGCAATGATATCCGTTCCCTGCAGTCACGGATGATATACCCTGCGGGTATGATATCCGCCGAGGCGGATGATATACGCCTGCGGCGTATAAAGGAACGGATACTATATCACATCGCTTCTGCGATATATCATGCCGCGCGACAGCGCGGTATATCATACGGCGAAGCCGTATATCATTGACATCACATAACATTCAGTTAAAACTATTCTGAATTAAATGATGTTATTATTAAAAACTAAAAATATATAAATGTGGACTTCCCGACTCGACTACTATACCGGGTTTTACGAAAAGCTGCTCAGCCGGCTCGAAAACAGCGAAAGCATAACGGAATAATCAGTATATATTCCCCGCAAAGCGCACATAACAATACCGAAAGTGAGGTATTGTTATGTTCAAACACGAAAAGAAACTGTTCCACCCGGTCGGCGTCGAACGCCCGAATCCGCAGTATGCGGCGCTGCTGCACGAGCAGCTCGGCGGCTGCAACGGCGAGCTGAAGGCCGCGATGCAGTATATGGCGCAGAGCTTCAGGATCAAGGACACCGAGATCAAGGATCTGTTTATGGATATCGCCGCTGAAGAGCTCGGACACATGGAGATGGTCGCGGAAACGATAAACCTGCTCAACGGACACGACGTCGATTACCGCACGGTTCCCGCGGGCGAGATACAGACACACGTGGTTCTCGGGCTAAACCCCGGGCTGATAAACGCTTCCGGATACTCCTGGACGGGCGACTACGTTTCCGTTACCGGCGACCTCTGCGCAGACCTGCTCTCGAATATCGCTTCCGAACAGCGCGCGAAGGTCGTCTATGAATACCTCTATCGCCAGATAGAAGACAAAAAGGTGCGCGAAACGATCGACTTCCTGCTCAACCGCGAGGAAGCCCACAACCAGATGTTCCGCGACGCCTTCAACAAGGTGCAGAACACCGGCTCTGACCGCGACTTCGGCACGACGAAGGCGGCGAGAATGTATTTCAGTATGTCCGAGCCGTCGCCGAACAACAACCCGTTTTCCGATCCGCAGACGCATCAGCCGTCTTTCAAATAAAGCCAACGCCTCACAGTCACCCGTGAGGCGTTTAGTTTTACAGCTCCACCGTCTTCGCGGCGATCTTTTCGCAGAACGCTTTGTCGTGCTCGACGAAGAGTATCGTCGGCTTGAACTTCAGCAGCAGCTCCTCGATCTGTATGCGCGAGATGACGTCGACGTAGTTCAGCGGCTCGTCCCATATATGCAGGTGCGCGTCCTCGCATAAGCTGCGTGCGATGAGCACCTTCTTTTTCTGCCCCGCGCTGAAATCCGCCATGTCCTTCTCAAACTGCACGCGCTTGAAGTCGAGCTTGCGCAGTATCGCCTTGAACAGACTCTCGTCGATCCCGCAGCTTTCCGCGTAGTCGGAAAGGTCGCCGCGCAGTCCGGACGTATCCTGCGGAACGTATGAGATCTTCAGCCCGCCGCCGACGGTCACGCCGCCCGTGTGCGGGACGTCCTGCCCGACGATGAGCTTCAGCAGACTCGACTTGCCGGAGCCGTTGCCGCCGAGCAGCGCGATGCGGTCGCCCTTCTCCACCGTGAAGCTCACACCGGAGCAGACGGCTCCGCCGCCGTAATCGACGGAGACGCCGTCCAGCGTCACGAGCCGCCGCGAGCGGTATTCGCTCTGGCGTATCTTCAGCGCGTCGGAGACCTCGATATCCCTCAGCAGCGTTTCTTTTTCCTCTAAGGCGCGGTTTTGCCTGCGCTCGAGGTTTTTCCTGCGCTGCTGCATACGGCGCGACTGCTCGGCGATATACGCCCTGCCGCCGCATTCGTTATACTTCTCGCGGTCCTTTATATTGCCTATCTTTTCGCTTTCGACCTTTTCCGCCCACTGACGCGACTGCCGCGCCGAAGCTTCAAGCCGCTTTATATCCGAGCGTAGACGCGCGTTGCGCTCAAGCTCGTAGTTATCCCGCATCTCTTTGTTGCGGTACCACGAGGAAAAGTCGCCCTTGCAGATCTCTATCCCCGTACGGTTTATCGAGAGGACGTGGTCGACGCAGCCGTCGAGGAAGGCGCGGTCGTGCGAGACGAGGATAAAGCCCTTTTTGGAATTCAGATAGCGGCTGACCTGTTCCCTGCCGCGCATATCGAGGTGGTTCGTCGGCTCGTCGATGAGCAGGAATCTGTTATCCTTCAGGAACATCAGCGCGAGAAGCACCTTCGTCTGCTCCCCCTTCGACAGCGTGGAAAACGGGCGGTAAAGCGCGCCTTCGTCCACGTCGAGCAGGCCGAGCTCGCGCTTCAGGCGCCAGAGCTCGAAGTCCGGACAGACGCTCCGCGCCGCCTCAAGCGTATTCGCGTCGGGATCCGCCACTTCGTAAGGGAAATACTCGAATTCGACGGAGGCGGAAATACTGCCGATATAATCGTATTCGCCCATCAGCAGCTTCAGGAATGTGGTCTTTCCCCTGCCGTTGCGGCCGGTGAAGCCGAGCTTCCAGTCGGTGTCGATCTGAAAGCTGACGTTTTCAAATATGTTGTCGAAGCTTCCTTCGTAGGCGAAGGTCAGCTCCGAGACGTTTATCAATGACATAGGTTTCTCCTTTTAACTTAACAAAATCGGCCGCGGAAAGTCTCCGCAGCCGATGCAAGTCAAAAGCGCCCCTTTCGGGCGTTATGAAGCGACACGGTCGGAGAAGTACACGCTTCCCGCTGACCGGCAGAACGAACAAGCGGCGTTACGCCGCGCAGTCCGTATTCATCCGCCGATTATCAGCAAGAAAACCTGTACATTCTCCCATCCCTTTCGCTTGTTTTAATCATTATACCACGCACGCGGCGTAATGTCAATAACGTCTCCTCATTCGACCGTCACGGATTTGGCGAGGTTCTTCGGCTTGTCGACGTCGCAGCCGTTCGCCTTCGCGACGTAGTACGCGAAGAGCTGCAGCGGCACGGTCTCCGGCACCGGCAGAAGCATCGGGTCGGTGCGCGGAATATATATCACGTCGTCCGCCTCGGTCAGCATACGCTTATCGCCTTCAAGGGCGACGCCGAGCACGCGCGCGCCGCGCGCCTTCACCTCGCGTATGTTGCCGGCGGTCTTTTCGTAAAGCTCTTTCCTGCAGGCGAGGGCGATGACGAGCCGCCCTTCGTCGATAAGCGCGATGGTGCCGTGCTTCAGCTCGCCCGCGGCGTACGCTTCGGAGTGGATGTAGCTTATCTCTTTCAGCTTCAGCGACGCTTCGAGGCAGACGGCGTAATCGAGGTTTCTGCCGATAAAGAAGAGCGAGGCGTTATCCTTGTATTTGCGCGCGAGGCGTTCTATCCGGCTGTTCATGTCTATCGCGCGCTGGCAGCGTTCCGGAAGCGACGCGATGCCGCGCACGAGCTCGGCGCGGCGCTTATCGTCGAGCCTGCCGAGCTTATCCGCCATATATACCGCGAGCATCGTCAGCACCGCGACCTGCGTGGTGTAGCCCTTCGTGGTGGCGACGGCGATCTCCGGACCCGCCCAGGTGTAAAGCACCGCGTCCGCGGTCTTCGCTACCGTGCTGTCGACAACGTTCACTATGCCGACGGTCTTCGCGCCGAGGCGCTTGCATTCGCGGAGCGCGGCGATAGTGTCCGCCGTTTCGCCCGACTGCGATATTATGATCACGAGGGTGCGTTCGTCGATGATCGGATCGCGGTAGCGCAGCTCGCTGGCGACTTCAACACGCACGGGAACGCGGCAGAGCGATTCTATAAGGTCGCGCCCGACGCAGCCGGCGTGATAGGCGGAGCCGCAGGCGGTTATCACTACGCCGGTCATGCTCCGCAGCCATTCGTCGGAAAGCCCGAGCCCTTCAAGCTCGACGCGTCCGTTTTTCAGCCGCGGCTCTATCGCCGCGCGGAGCGCGTTCGGCTGCTCCATTATCTCCTTGAGCATGAAATGCTCGTAGCCGCCCTTTTCCGCCGCCTCGACAGACCAGGTAACGCGCGACGCCTTCTTCGCGATCTCGCGCCCCGCGGGGTCGAAAACGGTGAGCGAATCCGGCTTGATGAGCGCGAACTCGCCGTCCTCGAGGTAGATGACGGTGCGTGTGTGGCATATCAGCGCGGTCACGTCGGATGCGAAGTAGCCCGCGCCCGCGCCGACGCCGAGGATGAGCGGACTCGCACAGCGCACCGCGGCGAGCGTGTCCGGATACTCCGAGCAGATTATCCCGAGCGCGTATGAGCCCTCGAGCCGCGCGACCGTCTTCATAACCGTCTTTTTCAGGTCGCCGTTGTAGTACATCTCGAGCAGATGCGCCACGACCTCGGTGTCGGTGTCGCTGCTGAAGGAGTAGCCCTTTTTGATAAGCTCCTCGCGCAGCGCGGCGTAGTTCTCGATTATGCCGTTATGCACGACGGCGAAGCGCCCGTCGTTCGAAACGTGCGGGTGCGCGTTCTGCTCCGTCGGCGCGCCGTGAGTCGCCCAGCGCGTGTGTCCGACGCCGCAGACGCCCCTGACCTTCGCGCCGTTTTCGGTCAGCGCGCAGAGGTTCTCGAGCCGCCCGGAAGCGCGGACGGCGTCTATCTCCCCGCCGTTTATGACCGCAAGGCCCGCGGAGTCGTAGCCCCTGTATTCAAGCTTTTTCAGCCCTTCCAACAATACCGGAGCCGCCTGCTCCGTTCCCGTAAAACCGACTATCCCGCACATCGGGGTTCCTCCTTATGCCGTGAAAGAAAAGCAAAAAGCGCCGGAGGGCGCTTTTTGAGTGCGATTATTTCCTGTCGAACTCCGCGAAAGCGCGGTAGGTCATATAAACGTCGTTGACCGAGGAAAGCTCGAACGGCGCGTGCATCGAGAGTATCGGAACGCCGACGTCGACGGTATCGACGTCGCGCTCGGCGATGTACTTCGCGATGGTTCCGCCGCCGCCTCCGTCGACCTTGCCGAGGTTGCCGGTCTGCCAGACGACCTTGCCCGCGTCAAGGAAGGCGCGGACGTAGCCGAGGAATTCGGCTGACGCGTCGGAGGTGCCGTATTTGCCGCCGCTGCCGGTGTATTTCGTGATGATAACGCCGTAGTTCAGCTTCGCGGAATTGCGTCTGTCCATCGTTTCGGGGTAGTTCGGGTCGAACGCCGCGTTGACGTCGGCGGAGAGGCACTTGGAGTTTGCGAGGACGGTATACATCGGCGCGCCCTCGGCGTCAGCCAGCTCGTTGACGAAGTTGACGACGTAGTCGCTCTGCATACCGGTGTTGCCGTCGCTGCCCGTCTCCTCCTTGTCGGTGAGGACGCAGACGAGCGTATGCTCGGGCGCCTTCGCCTCGAGGATGGCGCGGAGCGCGGTGTAGGCGCAGACGCGGTCGTCCTGGCCGTAGGAGCCGATCATGCTCTCGTCGAAGCCGACGAAGGACGCCTTGACGGCGGGCACGATCTCAAGCTCGGCGGAGAGGAAGTCGTCCTCAATGATGCCGTATTTCTCGTTAAGCAGGCGCATGACGTTCAGCTTGACCTTGTCGCCGACCTTTTCGTCCGCGAAGGGCATACTGCCGATGATCACGTTGAGGTTTTCCGCCGGGAAGGCTTCGGTGACCTTCTTGCTCATCTGGTCCCTGCCGAGGTGCGGCAGGATGTCGGTGATGCAGAAGACCGGCTCGCCGGGCTCTTCGCCGATGCGGACGGTGACCTTTTTGCCGTCCTTTTTGACGACGACGCCGTGAAGCGAAAGCGGAATGGTCATCCACTGATACTTCTTGATTCCGCCGTAGTAGTGAGTCTTGAAGAACGCAAGCTCGCTGTCCTCGTAAAGCGGTACCTGCTTGAGATCGAGGCGCGGCGAGTCAATATGCGCGATGGTAAAAAAGACGCCGTCGGCGATCGGTTTTTTGCCCTTGACGGCGAACATGACCGCCTTGTCGCGGTTGATCTTATAGAATCTGTCCCCCGCCTTGTACTTTTTGCCCGCGGCGTACGCCTTGAAGCCGGCGGCTTCGGCGATGCGCACGGACTCGACGACGGCTTCGCGCTCCGTCTTCGCGGCGTTCAGGAAGCCGATGTAGTCGGCGGCGAACGCCTTCGCCTTTTTCAGTTCGGCGGCGGAAGCGGCTTCAAACGCGCTCTTCGGCGCGGAAAGCAGCTTTTCCTTGAGTTTTTCGCCTTTGGTTTTTTCGTTTGCCATTTTTATCATCCTCCGTAGTATAATTCTCTGTATTTATCCGTTGCGGCGTTGACGCGCTTGACGAAGTTTTCCGTCTCTTTGAACGGTATCGTGTGCAGCGTCATGCCGTCGGCAGAATACGCTTCGTCCCGAAGCCACTTTCTGACGTTGCCCCAGCCGGCGTTATACGCGGCGAGCGCGGTGTCCATATTGCCGAATTCGTCGTACATCCAGCGCAGCAGCATACAACCGAACGCGATATTCGTTTCCGGATCGTACAGGTCGGCGTCTTCGGAAAGCTTGCCGCCGCTGTGCGCCGCGACCTTGCGCGCGGTGTCCGGCATGAGCTGCATCAGTCCGATCGCGCCGGCGGAAGAAACGACGCCCGGACGGAAGCTGCTCTCCGTCTTTATCACGGCGAAGACAAGCTCGGGTTCGAGGCCGTTTTCATCAGCGTACTTCTCGACGTATTCGCGGTATTTCGGCGGATAGGTCGACTTTTCGATGAGCCGGCCGGCAAAGTACACACCGAATCCGGCGATTATCAGCAAAAGCGTAAGAAAGACGGCGACGGCTGACTTCCTTATCTTACAGCGTTTTCGCGACATTCTTTACCCGCTTTCTGAACTCATTTTCGCCGCAGTCGTTTTCGATGACTATATCCGCCCTCTCGCGCAGGTATTCCTCGCTCTTCTGCATCGCGAGCCGGCGGCGTATCGATTTCAGCGAAGCGCCGTCGCGCGCGAGCAGGCGCGTTTCGCACGCTTCCTCAGGCGCGACGACCGCGATTATCGCGTCGCAGAGCTTATCCGCGCCGCTCTCGAAAAGGGTAGGCGCGTCGAGAACCGTCTTTTCGCGCTCCGCGCATATCGCGGCGAGACGCGCGAGTATAGGCGGGTGGGTTATCGAGTTGAGCAGATCGAGACTGCCGCGGTCGGCAAAGGCGCGTTCCGCGACGAGCTTTTTGTCTACCTCGCCGCCGTCGAGGACGTCGTTCCCGAACGCTTCCGCGAGCTTGCGCTTCACGGTTTCGTCGGTAAGCACCTCCGCGGCGACCTTGTCGCAGTCTACGACGAAAAGACCGCTCTCCGCGAAAACCTCGGCGGCGGTGCTTTTTCCGGATCCGCTTCTGCCAACAAGCCCGTAAACCATATCTTCTCCTTATCGGTCGACTTTTACCACGTTCCCCGCCGCGGCGCGGAAGAGGCGGTTATATACCGCGATCCCGACGCCGTCCATGGGCGGACGCCTGACGAACAGCGTGGAAATGCCCGCGCCGTCCGCCTCGCGCATCGCGTTGAACACGCCGTGGGCGAGCGAAAGACTGTCGCCTTCGTCGCCGTATGGTATCGCGCGGGCGAAGAGCGTTTCCTCACCGTTGAAGCAGAGCGCGCAGGCGCGTTCGTCTTCCGCGAGGCGTTCTTTTATGTATCCGACCGCGCCGCCGCCCTCAACGATTACTACGCGGCAGTCGGGCGAATAATGCTTGTATTTCATTCCCGGCGCGAGTGGTTTTTCGCCTTCGGGCAGCATCTGCGTCACCGCTTTGTCGAGCGCGACGCTGCCGAGCGCTTCCTTTATCTGCTCCGGCGTTATGCCGCCCGGACGCAGCACCGTCGGCGTTTCGCCGCAGACGGTGACGACGGTGGATTCGACGCCGACTTCGCAGGCGCCGCCGTCGAGGATCATATCTATGCGGCCGTCCATATCCTCCAGCACGTGCCGCGCCGTGACGGGGCTCGGCTTGCCGGAGCGGTTCGCGGAAGGCGCCGCAATCGGCACTCCCGCCGCCGCAATCAGCTCGCGCGCGTATTCGTTCGACGGCATGCGTATCGCAACGCTGTCGAGTCCGCAGGTGACAATATCGTTGACCGCCGGACGCTTTTTGACGATGATTGTCAACGGACCGGGCCAGTACGCCGCCGCGAGCTTGTAGAACGCTTCGCCCAGATATCCGAGCTGCGCGGCTGTATCGAGATCGGCGACGTGCATGATAAGCGGGTTGTCGTGCGGCCTCCCCTTCGCCTCGAAGATCGAGAGGACGGCCTTTTCGTCGAAGCCGTTTGCGCCGAGGCCGTAAACCGTCTCGGTCGGGAACGCGACGAGACCGCCGGCGCGGATGACCTCCGCGGCTTTATTTATTTTTTCAGCGCGTCCGTCGCCGGACAGCTCAAAAAACGTCGTTTTCAATTCGATGCTCCGTTATTCCGCCTCGGCGAGTTTTCTCGCCTGGTCGGCGGTGATGAGTGACGTGATTATCTCGTCAAGGTCGCCGTTCATTATCGCGTCGATCTTGTAAAGCGAAAGCCCGATGCGGTGATCTGTAACGCGCCCCTGCGGGAAGTTGTAGGTGCGGATGCGTTCGCTTCTGTCGCCCGTGCCGACCTGGCTGCGGCGTTCCGCGGCGATCTCTCCCTGCTGCTTCTCGCGCTCCTGCTCGAGAATGCGGGAGTAGAGTATCTTCATGGCGCGGTCTTTGTTTTTATACTGACTGCGCTCGTCCTGACATTCGACGACGATGCCGGTCGGGATATGCGTTATGCGTATGGCGGATTCCGTCTTGTTGACGTGCTGGCCGCCCGCGCCGCCGCTGCGGTAGGTGTCTATCTGCAGGTCGGACGGGTCGATGCTGACCTCGGTTTCCTCCGCTTCCGGCAGGACGGCGACGGTAACGGTGGAGGTGTGTATTCTGCCGCCGCTCTCCGTTTCCGGCACGCGCTGGACGCGGTGGACGCCGCTCTCGAACTTCAGCTTGGAGAAGGCGCCGTCGCCGCTGATCTCGAAGGATATTTCCTTGATCCCGCCGAGCCCCGTTTCGCTGATATTCAGCACCTCGTGCTTGAATCCGTGGGTGTCGGCGTACATCGTGTACATACGGTAAAGCGAGCCGGCGAAAAGCGCGGCTTCGTCGCCGCCCGCGCCGGCGCGGATCTCGACGATGACGTTTTTGTCGTCGTTTTCGTCGCGCGGAAGCAGGAGGATCTTCAGCTCGTCGGAGATCTTCGCGATCATCTCCTTCGCTTCCAGATACTCGGCCTCGGCGAGCTCGCGCAGCTCTCTGTCCTTCTCGGCGTCGAGCAGCTCCTTCGCCTCCGCCTGCTGCGCGGAGTATTTCTCGTATTCCTTGAACTTTTCGACTATTGGAAAGAGGCGCTTATGCTCCTTCATGAGCGCGCTATACGCCTCTCTGTCGGCTATAACGGCGCCGTCCGAAAGACGCGCTTCCACTTCGTCGAAATGCGCTTTTATCTCTGCGAGCTTCTCAAACATCTTCGCTTACGCTCTCCACTCTCTTGATTTTGCGTTCCAGCTTGAACCTTTCGCCATCGACGACGCGGCCGCAGCCCGCGCACTCCAGCTTCAGATCGAGACCGGAGCGGACGACGGTGAACTCCGACGATCCGCACGGGTGCGGTTTTTTCATTATTACCCTGTCGCCGACGCGAATAAGCATTCCGAACGCTCCTCTCGGTTTATTTTACCATAAACGGAAGCAATATAAAAGTGTTTTTTGCAAAAAATGCGTTTTCGGATAACAAAAACAGACCCTGCGTACGCAAGGTCCGTTTTGATTCGATTTACGGGGATTAGCCGTCGATCTCGGTAACGACGCCGGAGCCGACAGTTCTGCCGCCCTCGCGGATAGCGAAGCGGAGTCCCTTCTCGATGGCGATGGGGGTGATCAGCTCGACGGACATAACGACGTTGTCGCCGGGCATGCACATCTCGACGCCTTCAGGCAGGTTGATAACGCCGGTAACGTCGGTAGTTCTGAAATAGAACTGAGGTCTGTAGTTGTTGAAGAAAGGCTTATGTCTGCCGCCCTCGTCCTTGGTAAGAACGTAAACCTGACCCTTGAACTTGGTGTGGGGCTTGATGGAGCCGGGCTTGCAGATGACCTGGCCGCGCTCGATCTCGGTTCTCTGAACGCCGCGGAGCAGAACGCCGATGTTGTCGCCGGCTTCAGCATAGTCAAGCAGCTTTCTGAACATTTCGATACCGGTAGCAACGGTCTTTCTGATCTCGTCCTTGAGGCCGACGATCTCGACTTCTTCGCCGAGCTTGAGCTGTCCGCGCTCGACTCTGCCGGTGGCGACGGTGCCGCGGCCGGTGATGGTGAAGACGTCCTCGACGGGCATAAGGAAGGGCTGATCGGCCATTCTGTCGGGGGTGGGGATGAAGTTGTCAACAGCGTCCATCAGTTCGATGATGGAAGCGTACTCGGGAGCGTTGGGATCGGTGGAAGTGCTCTCGAGAGCCTGCAGCGCGGAGCCCTTGATGACCGGGACTTCGTCGCCGGGGAAGTCGTACTTGGAGAGCAGCTCTCTGATCTCCATCTCGACGAGCTCGAGGAGCTCGGGATCGTCGACCTGGTCGACCTTGTTCATGTAAACGACGATGTAAGGAACACCGACCTGACGGGCGAGAACGATGTGCTCGCGGGTCTGGGGCATCGGGCCGTCGGCAG
>JAFZQJ010000023.1 GCA_017620395.1 Clostridia bacterium
ATAAGTCGGGTTTTGAACGGCTGTTTCCCGCCCATGCTTCACAAAAAACAGCGGCCATACATCAAGTATGACCGCTGTTTTGTTGTTTTGCCTGAACGATAAACATCTCGTTCAAAACTGCTCCGCATCTTAAAAAGAGAGATTTTTGTGTCGGACAAGGCGAAAGCGCGATGGAATACTTTATGTATTCCGAGCGCTTTCAACGCAGTCCGGCGCGAAAAGATCCTTTTTAAGACCGGCGTATCCCTGATTTGCGCGCCCAAAGCGTTTTTTATATCGTTTTTCACTCAATAAAAGGATCGCGTCCGCCCTTTTCAAAGGAATGAAAGCGCGGGGACTATTCAACGTAAGAGCCTTTGGTGCGGATCAAATCGTACCGTCCGCTTTCCAGCGTCTCAACGAGCTCGCGCTCGGAGCGGATCGGGAAGTCGGTTGCGATGCCGCCTCTGGCGAGCATTCCGGGGTGGTGGAAGTCGCTGCCGGAGGTCTTTATCAGCCCGTGTTCCTCGGCGAAGGCGAGGGCGCGGTCGTTGTGCTCGGCGTGCCAGGGGTGACCGTTATAGACCTCAACGCCGTCGAGGAACGAGGGGTCGTCGGGCGTACAGCTCCCGCGGAAGGGGTGCGCCTGCACGATGAGCAGGCCGTTCTCGTCCGCGAAAGCGCGCAGCCGCGCGCGGTCGTAGCGGTCGAGGTCGGGCGTGGCGGTGAAAAGCTCCGGCGTGATGCCGAAGACGAGGTAGTCGTTGCACGTTCCGTTGAAGCGGAACTCCAGCCCGAACATAACGGTGAAGCCGTCGCGCGCGAGCTCCTTCATTTTGCGGTAGCCGGTCATATATCCGTAGGCGCGGTCAGCCCAGACGGGACCGTAGCGGTCGTTCAGCGCGTCGGTGTAGAAGTGGTCGGTTATCACGATGCCGTCGTATCCGGCGCTTTCGTGCATGCGGTAGCTCTCGGCGGCGGAGACTTCCGCGCAGCCGCTGACTTCGGAGGTGTGCGAGTGGAGCTCGTAGGTGTATTTGTTTATCATTCTATCGCGTCCGTTCACTTGGTTTTACAGGTATTATAATAACATATCGGACGCCGTAAAGCAATAGCCGCAGAAGACTTTTGTCGCGGAATAATTCGGAAAGAAATATTGACAATCGCCGCCCGAGGATATATAATAGCATTTGCAAAACGAAACCGAACACGCCTCTTATGCTAAACGGATATAACAAGCTCCTCATAAGCGAAGGGGCGGACGTTCGATTCGTTTCAGGCGCGCCGGCGGGCATATTTTATTCAGACGCAAAAACACTTGAAATCGGCGTAAGATAATATATCACTGAACAGCCGAAGAGGGAGTTGCATTATGAAAAAAGCCGTCGTTATATTGCTTGCACTCGCCATGATCGCCGGCGTATTTGCGGGATGCGCTGAAAACGCGCCGCCCGAGGAGCCCGCCGTCGGAGGAACCAGAATCGTAAATATCGGCATTTCCCTGCCCACCGAAGACGACGATGTGTGGAACCGCGCGGGAGACCTGATGAAAGAGGGGCTGTCGGAGCTTGGATACGCGGCAGTTCTCGATTACGCGTCAAACGATGTCGCGACGCAGGTGGAGCAGATAGAGAATATGCTTAATTCCGGATGCAACTATCTGATAATCGCGCCGGTAGAGGGCGAGGCGCTCGGGACCGTCCTTGACGCAGCCAAAGGAAAAAACGTTCCCGTCATATCTTATGACAGAATGCTGATGAATTCGGACGCGGTATCCTATTACGTCGCGTTTGATTCGTATATGACAGGTCAGAAACAGGCGGAATATATCAGAGATAGTCTGGACCTTGATGCGACCGCCGGTCCGTATAATATCGAGTTTGTCGCCGGAGATCCGGGCGACGGAAAAGCGAGTATGATGTTTTCGGGCGCGATGGATGTGCTTACTCGCTATATAGACGAGGGCAAACTTAACGTCCGTTCCGGTAAGGTCGATTTCAAAGAGGTCGCGACGGCGGCGTGGGCCGGTGAAGCGGCGATGTCGAGAATGGACGCTGTCATTTTCGCAAATTATTCGGACGGCACGACGCTTCACGCGGTATTGTGTTCAAGCGATTCCTGCGCAAGCGGCGTCGTGAAATCGCTCGAATACAATTATAGAGGCGCGTGGCCGATCATAACCGGCTCGGGATGCGAAAAAGAAAACGTTAAATACATTTTGAGCGGCAAGCAGTCGATGTCCCTCTTCTGCGATACGGAAACGCTCGCTTCAAGAGCCGTGGAGATGATGAAGTCGCTTGTCAATGGCGGAACCGTGATGATAAACGACAGTGAAAGATATGATAACGGCGTTTTAACCGTCCCGGCGTTCGTCTGCGAGCCCGAAGTCGTGGACAAAGACAGTTATACAGAGATACTCATAGATTCCGGATTTTACACCGAAGACGATTTGAAATAATAAAAGCCGCGAAAAACCGGGAAAACGCGAGCGAATATTTCGTCGCCTCGCCGCCTTTGTGAAATCGGCGTCCGATTCGGCGCCCTCGTTTTTTTTACATATAAAGCGGCGAGCGTGAAATACAATTCAATACGTCCCCGTAGCTCAGCAGGATAGAGCGGTCGCCTCCTAAGCGACAGGCCGTTGGTTCGAATCCAATCGGGGATGCCAAAACGACCGGATTCCACTATGGTTTCCGGCCTGTGTTTATTTTCCGAATCGCCCGTTTTGCCGTCGCCGGACTTCCCGAAAGACACCGGGAAAGACGCCCGAAAGACGCGAATAAAGACGATCGAACCGGCAAACGAGTGCGGGATGTGCTATAATCACGGTATAACAAAAACAAATTATGAAAAGAGGGAACGTATATGAAAAAACTCACGGCAATAATCATCGCGGCGCTGCTCGTTTTCGCGCTCGCCGCCTGCGGAAACGAAAATCAGCCCGCGCAGGGCGGGGAGCAGACCGACATTTTCGGCTGGAACAGAGGCTCCGAAGAGGGAAGCTCCTCCTCGGGAAGCGGAAACGGCGGCTCGACGCTTTTCGGCCCGTCCTCCGAGTCGTCATCGTCATCGTCCTCCTCCGAGTCGACGGAGGCTCCGCCGGAATCCTCGTCTCAACAGCCGGCTTCCTCCGTCCAACCCGCTTCCTCCGAAGCGCCGTCGAATGATCCGAACAACTACTTCGAGAGCAGCAACACCGCCGCCGATCCCGGCAAGGTCACCATGAGACTGCGCTACGTCTGCTGGAAGCAGGACGGCAGCCTTTACGCCGAGTGCTTCATCATCAACGGACGCGACGAGGCGGTCTATAACCTCGAGATCAATGAGCTGACAATAAGCAGCAACGAGGCCGGCACCATCGCGACCGGCAGCTTCGGCAGCATTGACGGCGTCCGCATCGAGGCGGGGCAGTACGCCGTTCACGCCTTTACCTTCAGCGGCGCGGCGATGGTGATTTCGCCCGGCGCGAAGCTCAACGTCGGTCTCGGCTGCAGGTCGTCGATCACCTACTCATACGATAATTAAACGGACGAAAACAAATAATAAAATCGGAGCGCGGGTATTGAACTGCGCTCCGTTTTTTGTTATAATATAATACTGCGAAAGAGAACGAGGGGAGGCGGGGAAAATGAAATACGACTGCGTGATATGGGACTGGAACGGCACGCTCATCGACGATATGGGCGTATCGCTCGGCTCGGTCAACCGCATCCTCGCCGACCGCGGTATGCCGCCGATAACCGAGGCGGACTACTACGACTACATAGACACGCCGATAACCCGCTTTTACGAGCGCCTTTTCGACCTTGAGAAGACCGACGTCACGCAGCTTCTGCGCGAATTCAACGTCAACTACGACGCGCTGCTTGACGGCGGCGAGGTGCGCGAAGGCACCCGCCTCGCGCTGAAGGCGGCCGCGGACGCGGGCGTGCGGCAGATAGTGCTCTCCGCCTTCGAGCAGAACAAGCTCCGCCGGATGCTGCGCGAATACGGCGTCGACGGCTGCTTCGCCGCCGTGCTCGGCGCGGATAACATCCACTGCGGCGACAAGACCGACCGCGCGCGCGAATACTTCGCGGCCGAGGGGCTTTCGCCCGAACGCGCCGTCGTCATCGGCGACACGCTGCACGACGCGGCGGTAGCGAAGGCGGTCGGCTGCGACTGCGTGCTCGTGCGCGGCGGCCATCAGGGCGGCAGGGAGCTCGAAGCAAGCGGCGTTCCGCTCGCGGACTCCGCCGCGGACGCGGTGAAGCTCGCGCTGGGGATAGAATTCTGAAGGACGTAAAAACGAGGTGTTACGATGCTCGAACTGAAAAATATAACCTACGAGGTCTCCGAAAACGGAGCCGTGAAAAGGATACTTGACGACGTTTCGCTGACGGTGGAGAGCCGTCGCTTCGTCGTCATCACCGGCCCGAACGGCGGCGGCAAATCCACCCTCGCGAAGATAATCATGGGCGTCGAAAAGCCGACCTCCGGCCGTATCTTCTTCGACGGCGCGGACATTACCGGCCTGGATATCACCGAGCGCGCTAAGCTCGGCATCAGCTTCGCGTTCCAGCAGCCGGTGCGCTTCAAGGGTATACAGGTCAAGGACCTGCTTCGCATGGCGTCCGGCAGGGAGCTGAGCATATCCGAGGCGTGCGAATACCTCTCCGAGGTCGGTCTCTGCGCGCGCGACTACGTCGACAGGGAGATAAACGCCTCCCTCTCCGGCGGCGAGCTGAAGCGCATCGAGATCGCGACTCTGCTCGCGCGCAACACGCGCCTGAGCGTCTTCGACGAGCCGGAGGCGGGCATCGACCTCTGGAGCTTCCAGAACCTCATACGCATCTTCGAGAAGATGCGCGCCGGGATAAAAGACAGCTCCATCGTCATAATCTCGCATCAGGAGCGCATCCTTCAGATCGCGGACGAGATAATCGTCATCGCGGACGGGAAGCTCTCCCGCCGCGGCGGAACGGAGCTTCTGACGGAGCTGACCGGCGCTTCCGCGCCGGAATCCGCCTGCGAGAAGCTGCAGTAGGGAGGGGACCGGAATGGTAAAGCTTGACGAGATACAAAAACGCCTTATCGGCGAGATAGCCGACCTGCACACCGTGCCGGAGGGCGCGTATAACTTCCGCGCCAACGGCGAGCTCGCGGGCAGGAACAGCACCGCGAATATCGAGATCGTCTCCAAGCCGGACGGCACCGGCATCGACATACACATCAAGCCGGGCACGAAGCACGAGAGCGTGCATATCCCCGTGGTGCTCAGCAACACGGGCTACAAAGAAACTGTATATAACGACTTTTATATCGGCGAAGACAGCGACGTGCTGATCGTCGCCGGCTGCGGCATAGACAACTGCGGCGCGGGCGATTCGCAGCACGACGGCGTCCACCGCTTCTTCGTCGGCAGGGGCGCGAAGGCGAAGTACGTCGAGAAGCATTACGGCTCCGGCGACGGCTCCGGCAAGCGCATCCTCAACCCCGTCACCGAGGTCTATATGGAGGAAGACAGCTCCATGGAGATGGTGATGGAGCAGATAAAGGGAGTCGACTCCACCGAGCGGAAGAACTACGCGGAGCTGAAGAAGAACGCCCGCCTCACCGTCAAGGAGCGCCTTATGACCCACGGCTCGCAGTACGCGGTCAGCGACTACGTCGTGGAGCTGAAGGGCGAGAACTCCTCCGCGGACGTCGTTTCGCGCTCCGTCGCGCGCGACGATTCCTCCCAGACCTTCAACGCGCGCATCACCGGCGAAGCCCCCTGCAGCGGACACACCGAGTGCGACGCGATAATCATGGACAACGCCCGCGTGCTCGCGGTCCCGTCGCTCGACGCGAAAAACGTCGACGCCGCGCTCGTTCACGAAGCGGCGATCGGCAAGATCGCCGGCGAGCAGCTCACGAAGCTTATGTCCCTCGGCCTGACGGAAAAAGAAGCCGAGGAGCAGATAATCAACGGATTTTTGAAATGACGGCGGAAGCCTTCCCCTTGAGGGGAAGGTGGATTGCCGCCGAAGGCGGCAAGACGGATGAGGTGCCATATATGTGGAACGAAATAAGCAACGAAAATGATCTGACACGCTTTATGGAGACGCACGACGCGTTTCACGACAGCTGCATCAAAGAGCTGAAATACGTAAGCGGAGCATACGTGAACGATGATCTGTCTATGTATCCGGTAAATGACAAGCGGGTTTTAAGAGTAATAATACAGCGGCAGTCTGAAAAACATTCCGTTATCGAAATGGAGTTCTCCGGATTGAATTATCTGAAGCTTTCTCCGAACGACGAAAACTACACTTGCGAGATCCTTGACTCGACCTTGATACTGAAAGACGATTGCGTTATCTGGTGCGATTGCGGAGGATTAACGGAAGCTGGGATAAATGATTATGACGGGACAGTTATATGCGCGTCAAAGCTCCGCTGGAGAACGGCGGACGAGTTTATCGGTTCCAAAGAAGTGTATTAAAGACGCAAACGGATTCTTGAAATAAAAACCCTTCCCCTTGAGGGGAAGGCGGCAAGACGGATGAGGTGTCATCCCGAATACAACAGTAAAAAACCGATAACACAGATCATAACAGGAGGATAACAACCATGAGCAAATCCGCGAAAAAAGTCGTATTCACCGTTCTGCCGCTGTTTATAGCGGCGACGCTTCTGCTGTCTGCGTGCGCGACGATGGGCAGACTGTTCGGCAAAGTCATAGGCATTCCGGACGGCGTGTTCGTGAAATCCGCCGACTCGATCAACGGGCATTACACCGTCAATATCTATCTGGTGCAGGACGAGGATACGGGCGAATTTTGCATCAGGGGCGAGCTTGTCGACAACGACTCGAAGGACAAGGAGAATAAAGATACGAAGAATATCTACTGGAGCCACAACGAATCGGAAGCGGAGGTCGTCTGGAAATCCGACTCCGTGGTCACGATAAACGGCAGAGAGCTGCACGTCGCGAGAAACCAGACCTACGACTGGCGCATCGACGATTAGCGGCGGTTAGATTACGATTGGCAGGATTGCAGCCGAACAGATAACAAACGGATTTTTGGAATAAGAGCCTTCCCCTTCAGGGGAATGTGGATTGCCGCCGCAGGCGGCAAGACGGATGAGGTGTCATTCCGAACATATGCGTTCAAATATTAAAAAACAGTCCGAAACAGGAGGAGACCAATCTGTGAGAAAATCTACAAAAAGAATCATCTTCACCGTTCTGCCGCTGCTCGTGGCTGCTGCGCTTTTGCTGACGTCGTGCGATATAGTGTTCGGAAGTCTTGATTCTATGAAAACAGGGGATTATTTATGGTCATACGATTCTCCCGACGGACGCTATACTCTTGAGATTTATCACGGTGCCGGCGGTGCAACGGTGGACTTTTCCATTGTCGGCGTACTCATCGATAATTCTACCGAGAACAAAGATAAGAAGAATATATACTATCGTTATCATGAGTCTGAGGCAACTGTAGTTTGGAATTCCGACACGGTTGTTACGATAAACGGCATACGGTTGGACGTATCAAAAAACGAGACTTACGACGGACGGCTTGACGATTAGCGAAGCCGCCGCGAGTTTCAGGATTAATCGTGAATATATAAAAGCCGCGCCTGCAGGCGCGGCTTTTACTATGCTTTGTTTCTATTCGTCCAGTTTCAATACCGACATAAACGCTTCCTGCGGGATCTCGACGGTGCCGAGCTGGCGCATCTTCTTTTTGCCTTCCTTCTGCTTTTCAAGCAGCTTCTTCTTGCGGGTGATGTCGCCGCCGTAGCACTTGGCGAGGACGTCCTTGCGCAGCGCCTTGACGGTCTCGCGGGCGATTATCTTGCCGCCTATCGCCGCCTGGATAGGCACCTCGAAGAGCTGGCGCGGGATGTTTTCCTTCAGCTTTTCGGTTATCTTTCTTGCGCGTCCGTAGGCGCGGTCGGAGTGGATGATGAAGCTGAGCGCGTCCACCATCTCTCCGTTGAGCAGCACGTCGAGCTTGACGAGGTTCGCGCGCTGATAGCCCTTCAGCTCGTAGTCGAGGGAGGCGTAGCCGCGCGTGCGGGATTTCAGCGCGTCGAAGAAGTCGTAGATGACCTCGTTGAGCGGCAGGTCGTAGTGTATCTCCACGCGGCTGCCGGCGACGTGCTGCATATCCTTATAGACTCCGCGGCGCTCCTGGCAGAGATCCATGACCGCGCCGATGTATTCGTTCGGGCAGAGGATCGTCGCCTTGATTACCGGCTCCTCGCAGTAGTCTATCTCCGAGGGGTTGGGGTAGTAGGTCGGGTTGTCTATGCTGCGGACGCTGCCGTCGGTCATATGCAGCTTATAGACGACGCTCGGTATCGTCATTATCAGGTCGAGGTTGAATTCGCGCTCGAGGCGTTCCGCGATTATCTCCATATGGAGCAGGCCGAGGAAGCCGCAGCGGAAGCCGAAGCCGAGCGCGACGGAGTTCTCCGGCTCGAAGGTGAGCGCCGCGTCGTTGAGCTTGAGCTTGTCGAGCGCGTCGCGCAGGTCGCCGTAGCGCGCTCCGTCGACGGGGTAGATGCCGCAGAAGACCATCGGCAGCGCTTCGCGGTAGCCCTTCAGCGGCTCGGAGGCGCCCTTTTCCGCGGTCGTCACGGTATCGCCGACGGTTGTGTCCTTCACCGTCTTTATGCTCGCGGTGAAGTAGCCGACGTCGCCGCTGCGAAGTTCGTTAAGGGGTTCGAGCGAGGTCGCGCGCATATTGCCGACCTCGACGACGTCGAACTCCGCGCCGGTCGCCATCATCTTTATGCGCGCGCCCTTTTTGAGCACGCCGTCCATCACGCGGATATAGACGATAACGCCCTTGTAGCTGTCGTAGTAGCTGTCGAATATCAGCGCGCGCAGCGGCTTATCGTCGTTATCCTGCGGCGCGGGTATGTGCTTGACGACGGCTTCGAGCACGTCGCGGACGTTCTGCCCCGTCTTCGCGGAGACGAGGGGCGCTTCGTCGGCGGGGATGCCGATGACCTCCTCGATCTCTTCTTTGACGCGGTCGGGGTCGGCGGCGGGCAGGTCTATCTTGTTTATGACCGGCACGAGCTCGAGGTCGGCGTCGACGGCGAGGTAGGTGTTCGCCAGCGTCTGCGCCTCGATGCCCTGCGCCGCGTCCACGACGAGCAGCGCGCCCTCGCAGGCGGCGAGGGAACGGCTGACTTCGTAGTTGAAGTCGACGTGGCCGGGGGTGTCTATGAGGTTGAAGATATACTCCTGCCCGTCGTCCGCGTGGTAGTTGAGCTTGACGGCGCGCGCCTTTCTCGTGATGCCGCGCTCGCGCTCCAGCTCCATGTTGTCGAGGATCTGGTCCTCCATATCGCGCTGTGCGAC
>JAFZQJ010000024.1 GCA_017620395.1 Clostridia bacterium
CCCGTTTCCGACTGCACACTTTTCCGATAACACGACCGTTACCTTCAAGATCCTTCGACTTCGTAACGCTGCGCGTTACTTCGCTCAGGATGACAACGTATGCGTTTACGTTCTGTCATTCCGAGGAGCCGCGAACGCGCCGACGAGGAATCCCCCTCCCTTTGCAGCCGGTCGGAAAAGGTGTGGGATCCCTCGCTCCGCTCGGGATGACAGACCTGCCCGCTGCGCTGCGTGTTCTGTCATTCCGAGGAGCCGCGAACGCGCCGACGAGGAATCCCCCTCCCTGTGCAGCCGTCTTCTTTCGGTGTGGGGTCCCACGCGTCGCTCGGGATGACATTGCTTCGCCCTCAGGATGACAGCGATGCCGTCAGTCAAGGCGCAAATCGGCGCAGCCGATTTGAATTATTCAAATTGCCGCGGCAATTTGTTCCTTAAACTGCGAGCGGAGCGAAGCAATTTCACTGCGCCGGAGGCGGAATTTCACTGATGCGAAGCATCAATTTCACTGCCGCCGGCGGCAATTTCACTTTTCATCGTATTTCCGGGAGGTTTCGACACAATGAAGCGCTATACCAATCCCGAAACCTATGATATAGCCGTTATCGGCGCGGGGCACGCGGGGATCGAAGCCGCGCTTGCCGCCGCGCGTCTCGGCATGCGGACGGTGATCTTCGCGATAAACCTCGATTCCGTCGGAAATATGCCCTGCAACCCCTCAATAGGCGGCACCGGCAAGGGACACCTCGTGCGCGAGCTCGACGCCCTCGGCGGCGAAATGGGCCGCGCCGCAGACGAAACCTCCATACAAACGCGTATGCTCAACAAAGGCAAGGGCGCCGCGGTCTATTCGCTCCGCGCACAGATCGACCGCCGCGCCTATCAGCAGCGCATGAAGCGCGTTCTGGAGCGCACCCCCGGCCTCGACGTAAGGCAGGCCGAGGTAGTCGCGATAGAAAGAGCGCACACTCCTGCCTCCCCTGTGCAAGGGGAGGTGGCTTGCCGGAGCGAACGCGACGGCAAGACGGAAGGGTTGTCGGTTTCCGATAAGCCGCAACCTGCCTCCGACGCTCACAACCCCTCAGTCTCGGACGGCGGCGCCGTCCTCGACAGCTCCCCTTACACAGGGGAGCCGGGGCCCGCATCCGCGCCCGCGTGGCGCGTCGTGACGCGGCTCGGGGCGGAATACGCCTGCCGCGCCGTCGTGATCGCGACCGGCACCTACCTCGCGGGACGCGTCTTCGTCGGCGACGTCAGCTACGAAAGCGGCCCGGACGGCATGTTCGCGGCCTCTTCCCTGTCCGCGAGCCTGCTCGCGCTCGGCGTGCCGCTGCGCCGCTTCAAGACCGGCACCCCCTGCCGCGTGCACCGCGCCTCCGTCGCGACGGACGAGATCGAGAAGCAGTCCGGCGACGAACACCCGGAGCCCTTCTCCTTCGAAACGCGCACGGAGCCGCGCAACCTCGCGGACTGCTATATCACTTATACCAATGAAAAAACGCACGAAATCATACGGAATAACATACTTCGCTCGGCGATGTACGGCGGGCAGATAACCGGCGTCGGACCGCGCTACTGCCCCTCGATCGAGGACAAGATCAGCCGTTTCCCCGACCGTCAGCGGCATCAGCTTTTCATCGAGCCGACGGGGCTTGACACCGAGGAGCTATACCTTCAGGGCATGTCCACGTCGCTTCCCGAGGAGGTGCAGATCGAGATGGTGCGCTCGGTCAAAGGGCTCGAACGCGCCGTTTTCACCCGCACCGCCTACGCGATCGAATACGACTGCGTCGACCCGACCGCGCTCACGCCGACGCTGGAGTTCCGCGACCTGCCGGGACTTTACGGCGCGGGGCAGTTCAACGGCACGAGCGGCTACGAAGAGGCGGCGGCGCAGGGCTTCGTCGCCGGAGTCAACGCCGCGCTGAAGCTCAAGGGCGCCGAGCCGCTCGTTCTGACGCGCGACGGCTCCTACATCGGCACGCTGATAGACGACCTCGTCACCTGCGGCACGAACGAGCCGTACAGAATGATGACGAGCCGTTCGGAATACCGCCTGACGCTCCGCCAGGACAACGCCGACGAGCGCCTGACGCCCGTCGGACGCCGTATCGGGCTGATAAACGACGCTCGCTGGGCGGCTTTCAACGAGAAGTACTCCAACATAGAAAAAGAGGAAAAACGCCTGAAAAAGGCCGTTTTAGCGCCTTCAGAGGCGTTGAACGCGCTGCTTGAGTCGCTCGGCACGGCGCCGCTGACCACCGGCGTGAAGCTCGCGGAGCTGCTGAAGCGCCCCGAGGTGGACTACGAATCGCTCGCGCCGTTCGACGAAACGCGGCCGGCGCTGCGCCGCGAGGAGTGGGAGGAAGCGGTCATCCGCATCCGCTACGAGGGCTACATCGCGCGGCAGAACGCGCAGATCGCGGAGGCGAAACGCGCGGAAAGCACCCTTCTGCCGCCGGATATCGACTACGACGACGTCTACGGCCTGCGCATCGAGGCGCGCGCGAAGCTCAAGGCTATCCGTCCGCTCAGCGTCGGGCAGGCGTCGCGCATCCCCGGCGTCAACCCCGCTGACGTCGAGATACTGCTTATTTATTTGAAGAAAAACAAATAATCCGCCCGCGCCGGAAGATTGTATCAAAAAAACTCTTGACAACGCCGCGGACGCAATATATAATATCCGTGTATGGACGCTGAGGAAGCGTCCCCAAAACCCAACACTTGGCAAAGCCGGAGCAATCCGGTGGCGCAAAGCTACAGGGCCCCACGCGGGCAGCCAGCTGCGATGTTCGACGTGTGAGCGAGCAGCGCGGCTTTTTTATTTCAACCGTAAGGAGGCGAGAACGGTGCCCGATAACGAGATTATCAACAACGAAGAAATCGTCAGCAGCGAAGAGATTATCAATAACGAAGAAATCGCCGATAACGGTTATACCGCAGCGGCCGAAGCCGCCGCGCCTGCCGAAGAGCCCGTCTCGCCCGAAACCGCTGTCCCGAGCGAAGCGGAAGAGACTGCCTCCCCTGTGCAAGGGGAGGTGGCATCCGAGGCGGAGCCGAGGATGACGGAAGGGTTGTTGGCTTCCGATAAGCCGCAGTCCGACTCAAACGCAGACAACCCCTCAGTCTCGGACGGTGCTGCCGTCCTCGACAGCTCCCCTTACACAGGGGAGCCCTCCCCCGCCGCAGCGGAC
>JAFZQJ010000025.1 GCA_017620395.1 Clostridia bacterium
AGGCAATTTGCTCCTTAACTGACGCGAAGCGTCAATATCACTGCGGCGAAGCCGCAATATCACTATCGCGGAGCGATAATATCACTGACGCGAAGCGTCAATATCACTGCGAACGAAGTTCGCCCGTGGGATTCCTCGTCGGCGCGTTCGCGGCTCCTCGGAATGACAGAACGCGAGTAGTGCAAAAAAGCAGCCCCTTCGCGTGAAGGGGCCGCCCGAAAGCTTCCGCTTATTCAAACTCTCTTATTCAAACGTGACCGCTTCGCCGGTCTCGGCGGACTTGAACGCCGCTTCCATTATCCGCATGACGTAGAGCGCCTCGTCCGGCTTGACGAGCAGCTCCTTCGCCTCGCCGTCGATGACGGCGGCGACGTTGCGGTAGAAGTCGCGCCAGTCGGGCCACTGCTCCGGTATCTCCAGCTCCTCGAGGGTGTCCTTCGGGCGCGGGGACATCGTGCGGGTCGGGCCCGCGGCGGTGTGCAGGATGACGGGAGTCCACTCGAACTCCTCCTTGGTGGCGCGGACGACCTTGCCGGGCTTGCCCCAGGTGTCTATCTGAAGCGCTCCCTTGCTGCCGCAGACGTACCAGCGCGGCATCTGGATGAGGTTATAGGTGCCGGTCTCGATCTGGAGCGTCGGCCCTTCCTTCATTCTTATAATGAGCTTGAAGTAGTCCTCGACCTCCCGCGTCTTGATGCTCGCCATAGTGCAGAAGACGCTCTCGACCTTGCGGCCGAAGAGGTGGATGAGCTGGTCGATCTGGTGCACGCCCCAGTCGAGCATCATGCCGCCGCCGGCGACCTTGAAGGCGCGCCAGCCGTACATCGCGCCGTTCTGCCCGTGGACGCGGCTCTCGACGGTGAAAAGTTCGCCGAGCAGATCCTGATCTATCGCGCGGCGTACGATGTCGAGGTCGGCGTCCCAGCGGCGGTTCTGGTGGATGGTGAAGACCTTGCCGGCGCGTTCCGCCGCCGCCGTCATGTCGAGCAACTCCGCGCTGCTCATCGCGACGGGCTTCTCGCAGACGACGTTTTTGCCCGCTTCGAGCGCGGCGACGACCATATCGTGATGGAAATTGTTCGGCGTTGAGACGAGGACGACGTCGAAGGAGTCGTCCGCGAGGAAGGCTTCGAGCGTTTCGTAGGCCTTCAGCCCCTGCTCCCGCGCGACCTTCAGGCGCTCGGGGTCGACGTCGTAAACGGCGACGTAGTTGACCGGGGTCTCCTTCGCGTGCTCATAATGCCAGCTCCCCATGCCGCCGAAGCCGATTATTCCGCCCTTGTGTGTCATATATCAAGCACTCCCTCTTCAATATATTGTATTATATGTGAAAGTATACCACCGCCGGTTGTATTTGGCAATAGGTATTTGCGAGTTTGAGGCTGTTTTTTGAAAAAAGACCGCAGCCGCGCACGACGGCGCGTGGTTGTCCGGGGTGAAACGACCGTAGGGACGAGCATTGCTCGTCCGGCATTGACGCGAAAGCGCCGTGTTCGTGTCATCCTGAGCGGAGCGATGCGAAGCATCGCGCCCGTAGGGACGAGCATTGCTCGTCCGCGCAGTCACGCTGAACGCCGTGTTCGTGTCATCCTGAGCGGAGGCGAAGCCGCAGCCGAAGGATCTTAAAGACGAGCCATCCGCAAATAAAAAAGTGTGCGAAAGAAAACGAAGGGTTACCCGCGATTTCTACCGCACACTTTCCCTTTTACAATGCCGGTTCCGACAAGATCCTTCGACTACGTGACGCTGACGCGTCACTTCGCTCAGGATGACAAACGACAACGTGAGATCCTTCGGCTCGCTTCGCTCGCTCAGGATGACAACCCCTCCGGCGGCGCTTCCCTCCCTCCGTCTTATTTCGGCTCTGCCGAAATAAGACACCTCCCTCGTCTGAGGGAGGTGCTCAAAGCTCCTGCTTATCTTACAAAAATACTTTTATACTGCCTATTTGCCTGCCGACGACGACAAGCCGCAAAGGGCCGAAAAGACCCGATCTGATTCTACAGAAATACTTTTATGCTGCCTTCAGATTCTTCATTATGTTCCTTCTCCGCGACGCGCTCATGCGCGGCGGTGACGGTCTTGCCCGCCGGGACGGAATGTGTCAGCCAGACGTTGCCGCCGATGACGCAGCCGTCGCCGATGGTGGTGTCGCCGCCGAGGATGGTCGCGCCGGCGTAGATGACGACGTTGTTGCCGATGTTCGGATGGCGCTTGACGCCCTTGACGAGGGAGCCGTCCGGCGCGACGTCGAAGCTCTTTGCGCCCAGCGTTACGCCGTGGTAGAGCTTGACGCGGTCGCCTATCACGGTCGTTTCGCCGATGACGACGCCGGTGCCGTGGTCGATGAAAAAGTATCTGCCGACGGTCGCGCCCGGGTGGATGTCGATACCGGTACGCGAGTGGGCGTATTCCGTCATCATGCGCGGGAGCATCGGCACGCCGAGGGCGTAAAGCTCGTGAGCGACGCGGAAGACGCTCATCGCCTCGAACGCCGGGTACGCCGTGATTATCTCCTCGCGGCAGGTCGCGGCGGGGTCGCCTTCGTAGGCGGCGACGAGGTCGGTCTCGAGCAGCTCGCGCACCGCGGGCATACGCGCCATTAGCGCGTCGGTGATCTCCCGACTGTCGTTGCGGGAAGCGGCGGCTCCCGCTCTGCACGGCAGGTCGCAGACCTCCGGCAGCAGCTCCGCGAGGAGCGCGCGGGCGCGCAGTTCCGCCGCGGCGACGGAAGCGCCGTCCGACGGGCCGAACACCTCGGGGTATATCACGCCGCGGAGCGCGTTCAGCAGCTCCGGCAGCTTCGTTTTAAGCTTAGCGTAGTTCATGGGGTACCTCTGATATGCTTCTCTTATATATCATATAATGAAGAAAGCGTTTGGGTTCCGGTTGAAAAAAACAGGGCGGCGCGTTGACGCACCGCCCCCCTGTTTGCGGAATTACTGCTGCGCGACGGGCATCTGGGAGAGCATGGCGGTGCGCTGCTCGATCATGCCGCGCACGTCGCCGGAGATCGCGATGACCGCCTGGTCGTCCTTCTTCTCGGCGGCGACGCGGAGGTCCTTGATGCGCGAAACTATCTGGCCCTCGATGCCGAGGACTTCCTCGCGGCTGAACGCCGGAGTCTGAGAAAGCGCGAAGGCGGCGGCGTTGACGGCGTCGCGGGCTTCGCCTTCACGGGCGCGCTTGATGGCGTCGGCGAGCAGGTCGCCGGCCTTGTTGACGAAGACGCCGGGGGCGACCTTCTCCTTCTCCGCTTCGTCGGCGGTGGCGCCGGCGATGAGCACTACCAGCGCGAGCGTCGCGTAGATCACGAAGAGGACGAGCTGAACGAGGAACGCGGCCTTCCATCCCTCCGGATTGAAGAGGATGAAGATCAGGCCGACGATGAACTCAATGCAGAAATAGAACATCGAGACCGTGGCGAGCGGGAATCCGAAGATCTTGTCGCTCTTCACGCCGCGGACGATCAGCGGGCTGAATATCATCAGCAGATAGGAAAGATGGATCGCGCCGTAGGAGATCCAGCGGGATGCGTTCGCGCCTTCGTGGCCTCCGAGCAGGAAGAACATCGCGTTGAACAGCACGAGGAAGAGCGAAAGCAGTATGATTATAAGAACTCTCTTTTTCATTATTTTTCCTCACATTTCCCGCCGCGTGCGCGGCGACGTTTTTCTACAACTTATATATTACATCGTTCGGAAAAATTTGTCAAGATATTTATACGGGACCGAGCCCGATCGGCGGCGGCCGTACGCCTTCATTGCATCGCCTGCGCTTCGGGGGAAAAGGCGTTATCCGAGTCCGAGGGCTCTGCGAAGTATGGCGAGCGCGTCGGCAATAGTCAGTTCGTTGTATTCATCATCGCCCTCGTCACAGGCGTATGAAGCAACGAGGCGCCCGATGAAATCCGGTTTATCCGGATCGCGTATCCACCAAACGTTGAGATACGGATCGCTCATGACGTCTTCGCTGTCAAATGACTGCGGTATATCGCAGGCAAGAACATACATGCGTAGCGCGAGAAGCGCATCCGAGACAGTAACTTCTCCGTCGTCGTCCACGTCGCACGGAAGAAACGTCCGCACATTTATCACACCACGGCTTGTATAATAACTCATTCTTTTCCAGCAGATCGCTTTTATCTGTGAAACACCTCGCGATTTCCCTTCAATCTCAGCTTTGTACATATATTCCGGAGTATAATACTCAAACGAAACGTCTTTATCGGTAAACCCGTACCCATGGTAGGCTATGTATCCGGGGGATCTGTCAGCGATCTCTTCATCTTCCAACACAGTAGGATCCGAGGCATAATCAGACGGCCACGCAGCTTTATGTGCATCAGAAAAATCAACGACAGACGGATCGCTTGCGCGCCAAAGAGAAAAACAGCTGATGCTTTCGCCGTCATGATACAGTTCCGGACCGGTACCTCCCAGAACAAGATGGTATTCAATATCTTTAATTTTTATGCTGAGCCTTTCTCCGACCGGAAGGTAAACTGTTTCCGTTTCATTCTCAAAGTGCACCTGTAACACAGTATCGAGTGCATATGCCGGCAAGGCGGCGCATCCGATAAAAAGCGATATCAGTGCTGCCAATGCAATAGTTTTATTGACAATCCTCATATCATTCGCCCCCCTTAAAACCCGCAAATCATTATATAAACTCAACTTGTGTTAAATAATACAAGTCATCAGGAACAACGCTTATTACATGGCTTTGAGTGATAGTGCCGACCCCGACATGATAATTAATTATCAACTGCGCATCTGTTTGAGTCACATCTCCATCGTGATCCACATCCGCCGCCATTTCAAATTAGTTTGCTATATTACATATTATTATAACAGCGTTGTTAAAAAATAGCAATCATAATTTGTTTTTCGGAGTTTGCAAAAGCAGCGGTGCGCGTACGTACCGTTATGCCGATAACGATTGATCCGGCGGCAGACTTAGCGCCGCGCGGGCGCGGCGAGGAGCAATTTCCTCTTGCCTTTTGAGGCGTATTATATTATAATAGTAAACTACGGAAAGAAACCGCGGGCGCTTGCCCGCTTCACGGGGTATATGATGGAAGAAACGAAAGAAAAGAAAAAGCATCCCGTTCGTAAAATAGTGCTTCGCTCGCTGCTCTGCTTCTTCACGGCGGTAATACTCGTTCTCGCCGGAGGGCTGGGCGGCCTCGCCATACTCCTTCGCGGTCCCTCGCCGACGGCGCGGGATCTTTTCGTCGTGTCCATGGCGGAAACGAGCATGGGCATAATATTCCCCAAAATATTCTGCTCGAACGAGGAGATCGAGGCGATAAAGGCGGCGAACACCGTCGTGCCGACCGACGACTCGGTCGACCCCTCCCTCGTGCATACCGATATCGACAAGCAGCAGGAGCCTATCGTTATCGAAGAGGTCTCCGGCTCGACCTATAAGGGCAAGATAATGCTCATCGCCGACCCCTCGCGCGTGAAGGTCGCCGTGCGCGGCGAATTCAGCGAGACCGCCAAGGGCAAGAGCGTCAAGCAGATGGCGGAGGAGAACGGAGCGATAGCCGGCATCAACGGCGGCTGGTTCTACGACCCCGACGGCATGGGAACCGGCGGCCTCCCCGTCGGGCTGGTCATCAGCGGCGGCAAGCTGCTCTACGGCAACCTGAACGAAAAATACGAGGTCATCGGCTTCGATAACAACAACGTGCTTTTCACCGGCTGGATGACGGCGAAGAAGGCGCTCGACAGCGGCATACGCGACGCGGTCTGCTTCGGGCCGTCGCTGATAGTCAACGGCGAGCCGATAATGATAAAGGGGCTCGGCAGCGGACTCAATCCGCGCAGCGCGATCGGCCAGCGCGCCGACGGCACCGTCATCTTCCTCGCGCTTGAAGGCCGCCGCGCAAGCAGCCTCGGCGCGACGCTGAACGACGTCATCTCCGTGCTGATGCGCTACGGCGCGGTCAACGCCGCCAACCTCGACGGCGGCATGTCCTCGATACTCTACTACAACGGCGAATATATCACCGAAAGCGCCGGCATCGGCGGCAATCCGCGCGTCATCCCCGACGCGTTCATAGTCGTTTGAGGGGGTGGACGCTACGGACGAACTGAACGAACTGAAGAAGTTGTATTTTAATGAAGAAGAACGGCAGGACGCCGCGCCCGAACAGGCCTCCCCTGTGCAAGGGGAGGTGCCGCCGGAGGCGGCGGAGGGGTTGTCGCCTGCTCCTTCTGTCATCCTGAGCCCGCAGGGCGAAGGATCCCCCGCCGACAGCAGCCGTGCGGAAGAGGAAGGGGATTCCTCGTCGGAGGCGTTGCCTCCTCCTCGGAATGACAGCGCCGGCGGCGCGGCGGCGCCCGACTCCCCCGCGCCGGAAGCCTCCCCTGTGCAAGGGGAGGTGCCGCCGGAGGCGGCGGAGGGGTTGTCGCCCGCGCCTTCTGTCATCCTGAGCCCGCAGGGCGAAGGATCCCCCGCCGAAAGCAACCGTGCGGAAGAGGAAGGGGATTCCTCGTCGCCTTCGGCTCCTCGGAATGACAGCGACGCCGACTCCCCCGCGCCCGAAAAGAAAAAGCGCCGCTGGCCGCGCTTCTGGAAAATATACGCCATCACCGTCGCGGTAGCCGCGATGCTCATCTGCGGACTGCTCGGCTTCTTCCACGTCTTCCTCAGGGAATACGAGGAGACGCGCCCGCTGAACGCGGCGAAGGAAGCCGTCATCGCGCTCGCCAAAGGCGAGAACAAGCCCGGATTCGTGCCCTCCGACGCGACCGAGTTCGACGCCGCCGTCGACGTCGCCGCCGCATTCGCGGAAGCGGGCGGCACCGCGAACGCCGAGATAGTGGAAAAGGTCGGCATCTCCACAGAGGAGGTACCCGTCTACTCCGTCCGCGAGGGCGGCAAAGAGATATGCCGCCTGCGGCTGAAGCCCGCCGAAAAGCGCCGCTTCTTCAAGACCTGGCAGGCGGACGGCTTCATCTTCGGCGGCGACAACGCGATCGACATAACCGTGACGGGCGACACCGTGCTGAAGCTCAACGGAGTGGAGGTCGGCGAGAACTATATCGTCGAACGCGACGCGGCGCTGCCCGGCTACGAGGACTTCGCGGATATAACGCCGAAATGCGTGCGCTACTGCGTCGAAGGGCTCCGCTTCAAGCCGGTCGTCACGCTCGAAAATCCCTACTGCTATCCGAACGCGGAGTTCAAAAACGGCTTCTGGACCGTGACCTACCGCGGCGCGGAGAACAACCGCGCGGACGCGGTCAATATCGCCTACTCCGCGGCGAAGGCGTACGTCACCTACGCTTCGTCAAAGAATTCGCCTCTCGCGCCGCTCGACAAGTGGCTCATCCCCGGCAGCACGCTGCGCGCGAGGGTGCTCTCCTTCGACCGCAGGTACTTCGCGCGGCACGACAGCGCGGAGTTCAGGAATATGGAGGACCTCGACTTCTCCATCTACGGCGCGGACGAGTTCTCCGTCAAGCTCAGCTTCGACTACGTCATGCGCTACGGCAAAAAGGAACAGACCGACAAGACGGTCATAACGCTCTATATGCTCCGCTGGAACGGCGAGTGGAAGCTCTCCGACGTCGCGGTTGAATAAACGCGCCGCCGAAGGCGGTTAAAAAGCTGCGAGCAAAGCGAGCATCATAACTGCCGCCGCAGGCGGCAATACCACTATGCGAAGCATAATACCACTGACGCGGAGCGTCAATACCACTATCGCGGCAGCGATAATATCACCGCCGACGAAGTCGGCGCAATTCCCGCGCCTCACGCGTTGGCTCCCCTGTGCAAGGGGAGCTGTCGAGACCTGCGAAGCAGGGCGAGACTGAGGGGTTGTCGGCTTCCTCAAAGCGAGCGCTTGATTGCACAACCCCTCCGTCAGTCGCTCCCTGCGGTCGCGCCTGCCACCTCCCCTTGCACAGGGGAGGCGTTGGCGCCGC